>CANGJO010000001.1 GCA_947454285.1 Microbacteriaceae bacterium
GCGGTTTCTGGGCGAAGGTAGTGCAATCCCTCTTCGGCGGCAACTGGGCCCAAGAAGGTCTGCAGCAAACCGTTGAAAGCCTTTGGCTCAGTCCAGGTATTTTTGCTGCCACAGTTTGGGCAAGCAATGTCGTTCATCGACTCCGGAGCACGACCCTTCTTCTCTTCGAAGGCCTCTTCTAGGTGGTCCTGACGGAAACGCTTGTGACAAGCGGTGCACTCAATCAGCGGGTCAGAGAATTCACGAACGTGGCCAGATGCTTCCCAAACCTTGCGAGGAAGAATCACCGATGAGTCCAGACCAACGATGTCTTCGCGAGACTGAACCATGGTGCGCCACCACTGGCGCTTGATGTTTTCTTTTAGCTCAACGCCTAGGGGTCCGTAGTCCCATGCTGAACGGCTTCCGCCGTAGATCTCGCCGGCCTGGAAAACGAATCCACGGCGCTTGGCTAGAGAAATTACTGAATCTAGACGATTTGGGGTAGCCACTTAAACTCCTTGCCCAAGCTGGATGCCTGGTACTTGTTCGAAGTTCCCAGTCTACTTTGACGAAGCGCGTTTTGGCTTGTCTACTGCCCCGCCAAAGCGCCTTGAACGCCCCTGAAAGTGCGAAATCGCCTCCCAGAGTGAGGTTCGGTTGAAGTCTGGCCACAGGGTGTCTAGAAATACGAACTCTGCATAGGCCGATTGCCAAAGCAAGAAATTTGAGGTGCGCTGCTCGCCCGAGCTTCGCAAGAACAGGTCAACGTCAGGAAGGTAATTGGTGTTCAAGTACTTTTGCATGGTCTTTTCAGTGATTGCGCCCGCCTTGAGCTTGCCGCTGGCAACATCGGTGGCCATTGCATTCACCGCATCAACGATCTCAATGCGCGATCCATAGTTGACACACATAGTGAGAGTTAGGGTCTTATTTTTTGCAGTGAGTTTCTCAGCGGCTCTTAATTCATCAATCACCGATAACCACAAGCGTGGTCTGCGTCCGGCCCAGCGAATTCGAACTCCCCAAGCGTTTAGTTGATCGCGGCGTGCACGAAGCACCTCGCGATTGAAACCCATTAGGAATTTCACTTCTTCGGGCGAACGCTTCCAGTTCTCTGTAGAGAATGCATAAACGGTTAAGTACTTAACGCCAGCTTCGATTGCACCTGCAACCACATCAAGCAAAGCAGCTTCGCCAGCTTTGTGACCTTCAATTCTGGTTAGGCCTCGCTGGTTTGCCCAACGACCATTGCCATCCATCACAATTGCCACGTGCTGCGGAACAGAACCGGCAGCGAACTTGGGCATCTTTACGCCCGGCTTCTTCACCGCCACGAGTTGAGTGGCCTGCAACTTGGTCATTCTCGCTCCACATGTTGAAGTGACTTGAGACCGCGCTCAATGTGCCACTGACTATATGCAGCAACGATACCGGAAGCCGATGCGCGAATGTTTTCTGTTGAAGAATCGGCAACCATCCAGTCACCGGCCAGTAGAGCGCCCAGTAGTTCTCCGGTGAGTGGATCAATCACCGCAGCGCCGGCTGGTCGGCAATCGCGACAAACAACGCCACCAAGTTGCATTACGAATGCCTGATGCGGACCCACTGCCCCACATCTTGAACAATCGCCAAAGTTTGGTGCCCAACCGGCAATCGAAAGCGCGCGTAATAGGTAAGAATCCAAAACCAGCGAAGCGTCGTGCTCTTTGTTGGCCAGCGAACGAAGTGCGCCAATCAGCAATAGGTATTGCTGCGGCGAAGAATCCTCACCGGTAAGTTTTTCGGCGGTTTCAACCATCGCGGTCGCCGCGGTGTACGACCGATAGTCCTCGATGATTTCGCGCCCGTAGGAACCAATCGTCTCTACCTGGTTCACCACGTCAAGATTGCGACCCTCATAAAACTGCGCCTCAACCACCATGAATGGTTCTAAGCGCGCACCAAACTTGGAACCGGTTCGGCGAACGCCCTTGGCAACGGCGCGAATTTGCCCGTTGTACCTAGAAAGCAGCGTGACGATGCGATCTGCTTCACCCAACTTATGGGTGCGCAGCACAACTGCTTCATCTTTATATACGGGCACCAAATAAGTATCGGCCCCTATCCAAGAGAAACTCTTGAACCGGGGCCGAACTTATTGAAGTTTGCCGCTTTAGGCGCGGATCGCGCGGTTCACCGCCGAGATAACTGCCTTTAGCGATGCAGTAGAGATGTCGCCATCGATTCCGACTCCCCAAAGAGTGTGGCCGTTGACCTCAAGCTCTACATAGGCAGCCGCCTGTGCATCGCCACCGGCGCTCAGTGTGTGCTCTACATAGTCAAGCAAGCGCACGTTAACGCCCTGATTCTCTAGAACATTTAGGAATGCTGAGATTGGGCCATTGCCGGTACCGTGAGCCTCAAGCTCGCCAGCGCCATCGCGAAGCACGATATCTAGATCTACGCTGCCGTCCATGTCGCTGGCGGTGCGCATCTTCTTAAGTTCAAAGCGTCCCCACTTAAGTTCCGCACGATCTGCCGGAGCCGGTAAATATTCATCGGTGAAAATATCCCAAAGCTTGGCTGACGAAACTTCGCCACCCTCTTGATCAGTCTTGTTCTGAACCACGCGTGAGAATTCGATCTGCAGCTTGCGTGGCAGATCCAGCGAGTGATCGGTCTTCAATAGGTAGGCAACGCCACCCTTACCCGACTGAGAGTTCACACGAATAACTGCTTCGTATGAACGACCAACATCTTTAGGGTCAATCGGAAGGTAAGGAACTGCCCAAACCAAATCATCAACGGAGACACCCTTATCGGTTGCCTCTTTGTGCATCAGCTCGAAGCCCTTCTTAATGGCGTCTTGGTGTGAACCAGAGAAAGCTGTGTAAACCAGGTCGCCACCGTAAGGGCTGCGCTCTGGAACTGGCAACTGGTTGCAGTATTCAACGGTGCGCTTGATTTCATCAAGGTCGCTGAAGTCAATGTGTGGGTCAATTCCCTGGCTGAAAAGATTTAGGCCAAGAGTAATTAGGTCAACGTTTCCGGTGCGCTCACCGTTTCCGAACAAGCAACCCTCAATGCGGTCGGCACCGGCAAGGTAACCAAGCTCGGCCGCGGCAACCGCGGTGCCACGGTCGTTGTGCGGGTGAAGTGAAATCAGAATACTGTCGCGGCGTGCAATGTTGCGGTGCATCCACTCGATTGAATCGGCGTAAACATTTGGTGTTGCCATTTCAACCGTTGCCGGAAGATTAATCACCATCTGGTGATCTGGCTTTGGATCAAGAATTTCAATTACCGCGTTACAAACTTCTACCGCGTATTCCAACTCGGTGCCGGTGTATGACTCTGGTGAGTACTCGTAGTAGATATCGGTGTCTGGAATTGTCTTTTCCATTTCGCGACACTTGCGAGCACCAGAGAGAGCGATGTCCATGATGCCCTGCTTGTCCTGGTTGAAAACCACACGACGCTGTAACACCGATGTTGAGTTGTAGAAGTGAACGATTGCCTGCTTGGCGCCCTTTAGGGATTCATAGGTGCGCTCGATCAGTGCATCGCGAGCCTGAGTCAAAACCTGAATGGTGACGTCTGCTGGAATGTGACCGTCTTCAATAAGTAGACGAACAAAATCAAAATCGGTTTGGCTGGCCGAAGGGAAACCTACTTCGATCTCCTTGTAGCCCATGTTCACCAAAAGCTTGAACATCTTTAGCTTGCGCTCTGGGCTCATTGGGTCGATCAGGGCCTGGTTGCCATCGCGAAGGTCAACTGCACACCAGCGAGGTGCCTGAGTGATTACCTTGCTTGGCCAAGTGCGGTCCGGAAGCGAAACATTGATCTGCTCGTGGAAAGGTACATATTTATGTACCGGCATGCCCGAAGGAGTTTGGGTGTTTTTCATTTGAAGTGTCTTTCGTGTGGTGGGTGGTCAGCCAGCAGAAGGCCCCGCGACGAGGAGGGCCTAATTAGGCCTCGCCGCGGCCACTAAGTAGTAGACCGAAGAACACGTTTTTAGACTACGCCGGATGGGGCTAAAAACCCAAATTGAATTTAAAAACCAAGCTTGCCGAGTTGCTTAGGGTCGCGCTGCCACTCTGATGCCACCTTTACGCGCAAGCCTAGGAACACCTTGTGGCCAATCAGCTTCTCAATCTCTAGGCGTGCGCGCTTGCCGACGTCAATCAGTCTGGCACCGCGGTGCCCAATGATGATGCCCTTTTGGCTGTCGCGCTCAACGAAAATGTTGGCGTGGATATCGGTGAGGTCTTTGCCCTTGCGCTTGCTCATCTCGTCGATGGTCACGGCGATCGAGTGTGGAAGCTCATCGCGCACGCCCTCAAGGGTTGCCTCGCGAATCAACTCACAAATGCGGGCCTCTAACGACTCGTCGGTAACGGCATCGGCCGGGTACAGCGCTGGCGAAAGCGGCATCAGGTCAATCAGAACCTTGGTAAGAACCTCAAGCTGGTCCTCGGTCACGGCTGAAACTGGAACGATGGCCTTCCAATCGCGCAGTTCCGAAACTGCCATTAGTTGGTCGGCAAGTTGCTCAGGTGAAACCAATTCACACTTAGTGACCACGGCAACCAACTTTGCGCGACGGAATTCATTTAGCTGCTCATTGATGAAATTATCGCCAGGGCCAATTTTTTCGTTGGCTGGAATACAGAAACCGATAACGTCCACGTCACCAAGCGTTTGCTCAACTAAGTCGTTCAAACGCTGGCCAAGCAGAGTGCGTGGACGGTGGAGACCTGGTGTGTCTACCAAAATCAATTGACCGTAATCGCGGTGCACGATTCCACGAATCGCTCGACGAGTGGTCTGCGGCTTTGCGCTGGTGATGGCGATCTTCTCGCCTACCAGTGCGTTAGTGAGCGTTGACTTGCCAACGTTTGGGCGGCCTACAAAAGACGCGAACCCCGATCGGTGATCCGACTCAATTGGTTTTGATGAATAAGGCTCTGACATTATCTCTCCGGCTCCAGTTGCTCAAAGGCGGACTGGGCGTCGGCCAAGTTTTCATCTTTCTTCAAGATGACGCTAAACAATCGCTTGCGGCGGCCCTCTATTCGGTCGGCAGTGATTTGCAAACCGGAAACGGTTACTTCATCACCGCGACCAGGCAAACGACCAAGCTCTTTGGCAAATAGTCCACCAATACTGTCGACGTCTTCGTCTTCGAGTTCAAGTTCAAGTTGTTCGCCAAGCTCGGCCAGCGAGAAACGCGCATTCACGCGGAATCGTCCGCCACCTAGATCATCAACGTCTGGAACATCGCGATCGTATTCATCACTGATCTCACCAACGATTTCTTCGATCACATCTTCCATGGTGGCAAGGCCAGCAACACCGCCGTATTCATCAACGATGATGGCAATGTGAGTTGAACTCAACTGCATGTCGCGAAGCAAGTCGTCAACCGGCTTTGATTCCGGAACGAAAATTACCGGACGAGCAATTTCGCTCGCCAAGGTCTTGTCCATCTTGGCCGGAGACTCGTGCAGGATGCGGGCAACATCTTTTACATAGAGAATCCCACTGATGTCGTCGATGTTCTTACCGACCACCGGAAGTCGCGAGTATCCCCTGCGCAAAAATACGCTCATGGCCTTGGTCAAGTTTGAGTCCGCCGCAACGGTTGCCATATCAATTCGTGGCACCATGATTTCGCGAACGATGGTCTCGCCAAATTCTTCAACCGAATCCAGCAGTTCCTGCTCGAACTCTTCAGGCACATCAAGTTTCGGTAGCGATATCGGTGTAAATAGCAGGTGAATCGAATCCACCGGCTTGCGGAAAGTCTTGAGTAGTTTTTGACCAACCTTGTGGTGACCAAGTTGCTTTGCTGCCAACTGTGTACCAAAAAGCAGTGCAAACATCATCAGGGTTGAAATGGTGGCTGACCAATACCAAGCCATCGCGATCGGTGCCAGTGCCTGGCCCGCAACAACGCCAAAGATTCCAGTCAGCACGAGTCGAACAAAGCTCAGTGATTCAGCCTTGGCTGATTCATCTACCTCTAGGGCAGCCTTGACCACCGCGGTCAGGGTGGTGAGTACCGCAAGAATTGCGGCAATCCAAAGGGCTAAGCCAATCACCTAGGCACTCGCCTCGCTCGCGTAGAAGTTGTCGAGGATGGCCTTTTGCAAGCCAAACATCTCTTTTTCTTCGTCGGGTTCGGCGTGATCAAAACCAAGTAGGTGCAAAATTCCGTGGGTGGTCAGCAGCAAGATCTCGTTGATTGGTTCGTGGCCAGCAACCTCGGCCTGTCGAATTGCAACCTGCGGGCAAATCACGATGTCACCAAGTAGGCCCGGTTCGGTAACCTCACCCTCGCCTCCCGGGCGAAGTTCATCCATCGGAAAACTAAGCACATCGGTAGGCCCTGGTTCGTCCATCCATTGAATGTGCAGCACTTCCATCGCAGGCTCATCAACAAACTGAATTGCTAGCTCGGCCTTTGGATGAATGTTAAGTTCACCAAGAGCGTGTTGGGCCAGGCGAAGCACTCGAGCTTCGTCTACAGAAATTTCTGTTTCGTTATTGATCTCGATGCTCACTTGGTAACTTTCTTTGAAGACTGTTTAGCAGTCTTGGCATCTTCGTACTTTGTATAGGCGTCAACAATCTTGGCAACCAGTGAGTGGCGAACTACGTCTTCCGATGTAAGTGTGGCAAAGTGCATGCCATCAACCTTGCTCAGCACTTCTACCGCGGTGCGCAGACCAGAGCTTCCAGTTGGTAAGTCGATCTGAGTGATATCACCGGTGACAATCATCTTTGAGTTGAAGCCAAGGCGAGTAAGGAACATCTTCATTTGTTCCGGAGTGGTGTTTTGGGCTTCGTCAAGAATGATGAACGAATCATTTAGTGTGCGGCCGCGCATGTAGGCAAGCGGCGCCACCTCAATCGTTCCGGCTGCCATCAACTTAGGAATTGATTCCGGTTCAAGCATTTCGTGCAGCGCATCGAACAACGGGCGAAGGTACGGATCAATCTTGTCGTTGAGCGTTCCGGGTAGGAACCCAAGACGCTCTCCCGCTTCAACCGCAGGGCGAGTCAAGATAATGCGGCTAACCTCTTTGCGTTGCAACGCCTGCACGGCCTTGGCCATTGCCAAATAGGTTTTACCGGTACCTGCTGGTCCGATTCCAAAAACGATTGTTGCTTCGTCGATGGCATCAACGTACTTCTTTTGACCAAGTGTCTTTGGGCGAATGCTTTTACCGCGAGAACTAAGGATGCTTTGACTTAGGACATCGGCCGGGCGACTCTCACCCTCAAGCATCCTTGCCGAGCGAGTTAAGTCCTGCGGGGCAAGGTCTTGCCCGTTGGCAATCAGCGCAACCATTTCTTCAATTAGTTTCTTAGCTTCGGTGACTTGTGCTCCGGGACCGGAGAGCACAACTTCGTTACCGCGAGCATGTACCTCAACAGCCGGATAGGTCTGCTCTAGGGTCTTAAGTAATTTATCTTCGGTACCAAACAAAGACACCATTGGAACACCCAGCACCTGAAGCTTCTCAGTACGAGCCTTGCTAGCCGATGAATCGCGCGATGAACTAGGCAACCTGATCCTTCGGCGTGCGACTCGTGATGTGACCGTGGGCGTGGAAAACGGTTTGGCCCGCCTCTGCCCCAGTGTTGAAACTCAAACGGAAAGAGCCGGTTGATTTATCCAAGGCAATCTTTGAACCAAGCTGCATTAGGTCAACCAATTCGTCTGGAGCATTGTTGGTGAGTTCTGCGATGTTCGCGTGGTGGCGCTTTGGGATTACCAAGATGTGAATCGGCTGACGCGGCGAGATGTCCCAAAAAGCAAGCGAGTGCTCTGTTTCTTCGACCAGGTTTGCCTGAATGTCTTTGCTAGCGATTCTGCAGAAAATGCAGTCTTGGTTGTTCAATCTTTCCTCCAGCAACGAGTCTACTTTGAGCCCCATTGCCCAGTAAGAGCAAGGATTCCAGAGATTGCCGCGATGCCGGCAGTTGAGGTCCTAAGAATAGGTGCACCCAGGTGAACGCGCACAGCCCCGGCCTCTTCAAGAGCCGCTAGTTCGGGTTCACTAATGCCGCCTTCAGGACCAACCACCAGGGCAACTTTTCCGGCATTTGGCATATTTTGAACACCGATACCGGCTGCGGCAGTTGGGTCTAGCACCAAAACCAAGTCGAAGTCATTGACTAGGTCCGCGACCTGCACGCCCTTAATCGGTGAGGCAACCACTGGATGCCAAGTGCTGAGCGATTGCTTCGCTGCCTCAGTGACAATACTTTGCCAACGTTCAACACCCTTGGCTTCTTTTAGCCCAATCCAACGACTTACCGAACGATCGGCCTCCCAAGGAATCACACCAATCACACCAAGCTCGGTCGCAGCTTGGACTGCAAGTTCATCGCGGTCACCTTTTGCGAGTGCCTGAATCAAAGTGATTTGAATTTGCGGAGTTGGCTCTTGCTGAACAGAACTAACTCGAACGCGAAGATTATTGCCAACGATCGAATCAACCAGACCGCGAACCCTTAGTCCCGCTTTGTCGGTAAGTTGAATCGCTTCGCCTACACGCATTCTGCGTACCGATACCGCATGCTTTGATTCTGGTCCGGTTAGATCAACCACAGAGCCAACCTGAACCGGTTGGTCAAAGGTGCGAGTGAACATGGGTTCAACCATGATTAGTTCTTTTTCTTGCCAGAGAAGCGGCCGTGCGTTGCACGCGCAAGTTTGATGGTGTCGTCTTTTCGAAGTGCAGCAAGTGAACGGAATAGTTCCTTCTGCTTTGAATCAAGTTTGCTTGGCGTTACTACCTGCAACTTGATCTTCAAGTCACCGCGCCCTGATGAACGCAAGTGCTGAACACCCTTTCCTCGAACGGTGATTACTTCACCGGTTTGTGAGCCTGGCTCTACTTCAATTTCAATTTCGCCATCAAATGTTTGAATCTTGGCTAGAGCACCAAGCACTGCATCGTGCAGCGGAACTTCAAGTACACAAGTTAGATCATCGCCCTGGCGACCAAAGACATCATCTTCTTTTACTGCCATGTCTACATACAAGTCACCGTTTGGTCCGCCAGCGAAACCAACTTCACCTTGACCCGATAGCTGCAGACGCAAACCATCTTCAACACCCGCAGGAATATTCAGATCAATATTGCGACGAGCACGCACGCGGCCCTGTCCTCGACAGTCAATGCACGGCTCTGGAATTACCTGGCCATAGCCACGGCAAGTCCCACACGGCTGCGAGGTGACCACGTTGCCAAGCAGTGAACGAACCTGGCGCTGAATCTGACCTGATCCACCACAAATGTCACAAGTTGCCATTGAAGTTCCCGGACGGCAACATGACCCCTGGCAAGTTTCACAAAGCACAGCGGTATCAACCTCAACGCTCTTGGCGATTCCAAAGACAACTTCTTCAAGAGTTAGATCAATTCGAATAAGTGCGTCTTGACCACGCTCGGCGCGTGAACGCGGACCACGAGAACCACCGCCACCAAAGAAGGTGTCGAAGATGTCACCAAAGCCGCCGAAGCCGGCGCCGCCAAACGGATCCTGACCACCCATGTCGTACTGACGACGTGAATTCGAATCACTCAATACCTCGTAGGCGTGAGTAACAGCCTTGAAGCGCTCTTGCGCCTCAGGTGCCGGGTTTACGTCTGGGTGAAGTTCGCGCGCCAGCTTGCGGTATGCCTTTTTGATTTGGTCTTCGGTTGCGTCGCGCGCAACACCCAATGCCTCGTAGTGATCAGCCATGGATGATTAGTTTCCTAAAGTCTTGGTTAGGTAGCGAGCAACTGCACGCACCGCTGAAATATTTGATGAGTAATCCATGCGGGTTGGGCCAATCACGCCGAGTTTAGCGATTTCGCTGCCCTGGTTTTCGTAGCCGCTAACCACAACAGATGCATTGGCCAATCCCTCGAACTGATTCTCGCGACCAATTCGCAAACTGACGCCGTGTTGTTCGGCTTGCATCTCGCTAATTAACTTAAGCAAGACCACCTGCTCCTCAATTGCTTCAAGGACCGGTGAAATACTGCCTGGAAAATCTTCTTCGCGCTTTGCCAAGTTTGATGTTCCAGAAAGAATGATTTTCTCTTGGCGGTTGGCATCAACCTGCTCCAACAGATTCTTCACGATCACATTGGCAAGCTTGGTATTGCTTGCGTTCATGCCGGCGGCGATGCTCTTCAACTTGCCAGCAACCTCTGTTAGAGCAACGCCCGCGATTGCCGCGTTCAACTTGGCTCGCAACTCTCCGATGAAAGCTTCATCAACCGGTCCACCAAGCTCGACCACGTGTTGCTGAATTCTTCCGCTGTCAGTGATCAAAACCATCAGCACTCGAGTATCCGCAGCCGGAATCAATTCAATGTGGCGAACGGATGCCTTGCCCAGGGTTGGATACTGCACCATTGCAACCTGATTGGTTAGCTGCGAAAGCAATCGAACTGTGCGGCCCAAAGTTTCGTCAAGGTCGGCACTGCCAACCATAAAGTTTTCAATCGCGTGACGCTCGGCAGCGTTGAGTGGCTTGACTTCGCTCAGTCGATCAACGAATAGTCGATAACCCTTATCGGTTGGTACACGACCAGCAGAAGTGTGGGGTGCGTGAATCAGTTCTTCTTCTTCAAGCAGCGCCATGTCGTTTCGAATGGTGGCTGCCGAAACTCCAAACGAGTGGCGCTCGACCAGCGACTTGGAACCAACCGGCTCCTTGCTGGCGATGTAATCCTGAACGATGGCACGAAGCACTTCAAGACTTCTATCTGGAATCATTTCGCACCGCCTTTCCGGTCTCGCTCAACAGAGTTAGCACTCCAACTCCCCGAGTGCCAATATTACCTGCCGTAATTATGAATGGGTAGGCTAAACGGGCTAGAAGGAGAACCGAATGACAGAGCCAAATCCATACGCAGTGCCGCAAGAACCGCTATCACCTGAGATGGAACGCCTGTGGGCCATCGCGATTCACGCATTCGGCATTGTGCTGGAGTTCTTTGCTCCCCTGCTGGGCTACCTATTCCTTAAAGACCGCGGCCCATTCATTCGTCACCACGTGACCGAATCTCTAAACTTTGGCATCTCGATGTTGCTGCTTTACGCGGTGCTGGCGATCAGCATCATCGGTTGGTTCTTGTTCTGGGTGCCACCAATAATTTGGACCGTGTTCCGAATCATCGCCGCCTACAAGGCCAGCCTCGGCGAGTTTTATCGCTATCCGGTTTCGATTCGTTTTATCAAAAACTAATCGGCCCGTCTTTAATCAGCCTCGTGTTAATCGGCGAGCAGTTGGCGCACAAGAGAATCTGCCAGCAATCGGCCTTTGAGGGTTAGCTTCAAAACACCACCGATAGCCGCCTTGGCGTCAACCAGCTCATCGGCGATGAATCCGGCAATGAGTTTGCTGGCCTCTGCGTTAACCTGCTTAGCCAAATCAACTTCTAATCCTTCGCGAATTCTGATTTCAAGCAGAATTCTTTCTTCAAGTCGAGTCCTGTGACTCAGCGTTTCGCGACCGGCAGCCGGTGAATTTCCATCGGCAAGTTTGCTTGCGTATGCCGTTGGATGTTTTACGTTCCACCAACGCACGCCACCAAAGTGACTGTGCGCGCCTGGGCCGTAACCCCACCAGTCTTGTGAGGCCCAATACGAAATGTTGTGCGCCGAGGCATTTTGCTCGCCTCGCGACCAGTTACTCACTTCGTACCAATCGAAGCCGGCCTCGGCAAACAATAGATCGGCAAGTTCGTATTTGTCAGCCTGCAGGTCCTCGTCTGGTTCTTCAAGCAGCCCCGACTTAATCTGACGAGCAAGCTTGGTGCCATCTTCAACAATCAGTGCGTACGCAGAGATGTGATCGGGTTGCATTTCAATTGCTGCGATTACGCTTTGGCGCCACTCATCGAGCGTTTCACCAGGTGCGCCATAAATTAAATCAACAGATGTACGAAGCCCAAGCTCTTTTGCCGCTGCAACACCAACAGCCACGTTCGCCGGATTGTGTGTGCGTTCCAGAGTTGCAAGCACCAATGGCACAGCCGATTGCATTCCAAATGAAACGCGATTGAATCCGCCATCACATAGCTCGCGCAGGTATTCGGCATTCACGGTGTCTGGGTTCGCCTCAGTGGTTACCTCTGCACCCGGTGCAATTTCAAAAGCATCGCGAAGCGCAGCAAGAATTTTCACCAAGTCGGAAGCGGGCAGCAACGTTGGCGTTCCGCCACCAAAAAACACGGTGCTTAGTTTTCGTTTTGGCAGCCCAGCATCGGCAATCACCTGCGCGCTGAGTTTGATTTCTGCAATCAGAACATCCGTGTAGGCAGATTGCTTAGCGCCTTCAAGTTCGCTGGCGGTGTAGGTGTTGAAGTCGCAGTAGCCGCAGCGCACTTTGCAAAAAGGAATATGTACGTAGGCGTGCAATGTGCGTTCGGATGCACCGATTGCGGATTGTCCTGGCAGGCTTCCGTCTGCTGGAGCTGGGTCGCCGATAGGCAGTGGTCCGGCCACTACTTACCCTTCTTCTCGCCCTTTTTCTCACTGTCAGAAGACAGAGCGGCGATGAAGGCCTCTTGAGGAACCTCAACGCGGCCCACCATCTTCATGCGCTTCTTACCTTCTTTTTGCTTCTCAAGAAGTTTGCGCTTACGAGAAATGTCACCACCGTAACACTTGGCCAAAACGTCTTTGCGCATCGCGCGAATTGATTCACGCGCAATGATGCGAGCACCGATAGCCGCCTGGATTGGCACTTCAAACTGCTGGCGCGGAATAAGTTCGCGAAGCTTGCCGGTGATCATCACGCCGTATGCGTAGGCCTTGTCTTTGTGCACGATTGCACTGAAGGCATCTACCTGCTCGCCCTGCAGCAATAGGTCAACCTTTACTAGGTCTCCCTTTTCCAGGCCGGTCTCTTCGTAGTCAAGCGATGCGTAACCTGCGGTCTTGCTCTTCAGTTGATCAAAGAAGTCAAAAACAATTTCAGCAAGCGGCAAGGTGTAGCGCAACTGGACGCGATCTTCACCTAGGTACTGCATGTCGATCATGGTGCCGCGACGCTGCTGGCAAAGTTCCATTACGGTTCCGGTGTAATCCTTTGGCAACAAGATGGTTGCCTTCACCATCGGCTCAAGGACCTGCTTAATTTTTCCGCCAGGGAATTCGCTTGGATTGGTTACGGTGATTTCTTTACCGTCATCCATAGTTACTTCGTAAACCACCGATGGCGCGGTTGCAATTAGATCAAGTCCAAATTCGCGCTCGAGACGCTCGGTAATAATTTCTAGGTGCAATAGACCCAAGAAACCACAACGGAATCCAAAGCCAAGCGCAACAGAAGTTTCTGGTTCGTAAACCAATGCAGCATCAGACAACTTCAATTTGTCTAAAGCCTCACGAAGAACTGGGTAATCGCTGCCGTCGATCGGGTAAATTCCCGAGTAAACCATTGGCAATGGTTCCTTGTAACCCTTTAGCGCCTCTGTCGCCGGCTTAGCCTGGTTAGTGATGGTGTCACCAACCTTTGACTGACGAACGTCTTTCACACCGGTGATTAGGTAACCCACTTCACCAACACCAAGCCCCTTAGTTGGTTCTGGCTCTGGTGATGAAACACCAATCTCAAGAAGTTCGTGCACTGCACGCGTTGACATCATCTGAATTTTTTCGCGCGGGCTTAGATTGCCATCAATCATTCGCACGTAAGTGATTACACCGCGGTAGCTGTCATATACAGAGTCAAAAATCATTGCGCGAGCCGGAGCGTTTGGGTCACCAACCGGATTCGGCACAGTGGCCACAATCTTGTCGAGAAGTTCGTCAACGCCAATTCCGGTCTTACCCGAAACGCGCAGGCAATCTTCTGGGTTTCCGCCAATTAGGTTAGCAAGTTCCTCGGCATACTTTTCTGGCTGTGCGGCCGGAAGGTCAATCTTGTTCAGCACCGGAATGATCTGCAGATCGTTTTCCATTGCCAGGTAAAGGTTGGCTAAAGTTTGAGCTTCAATTCCCTGAGCCGCGTCAACCAGCAACACCGCTCCCTCACAAGCAGCCAGCGAACGAGAAACTTCGTAAGTGAAGTCCACGTGACCCGGGGTGTCGATCATGTTTAGTGCGTAGGTCTGACCAGCCACTTCCCAAGGCATGCGAACGGCCTGAGACTTAATGGTGATTCCGCGCTCACGCTCGATATCCATGCGGTCAAGGTACTGGGCGCGCATTGATCGGTCGTCAACAACACCGGTTAGCTGCAGCATACGGTCGGCAAGGGTTGACTTACCGTGGTCAATGTGGGCAATGATGCAGAAATTGCGGATTAGCGCCGGGTCGGTCTTCGCCGGCTCAAGGCGGCGGGTGGCGCGTGGAGACAAGGGATACCTCTGGATTGTTTGAAAGGGACCGTTAGACGGTTCCCCTATTCTCGCACAGACCCCGATGTACTAGGGCTTTCCAGCCCTGATTGGTTGCCGAATTAGGGCCCAGGCTGGTAGCATTAGGACTCGATACGGATGAGTGTCTCCATCCAAATCCCAATAAAAACTCTTTTAGTTGCCCCGCGCGGGTGACAACCCAAGAAAGTGAAACATGGCAAACATCAAGTCACAGATCAAGCGCATTGGTACCAACCTAAAGGCTACCGAGCGCAACAAGGCTGTAAAGAGCGAGCTAAAGACCGCTATTCGCGCAACTCGCGAAGCAGCAGCTGCCGGAGACAAGGCTGCAGCAGCAACCGCACTTGCACTAGCTGGTAAGAAGCTAGACAAGGCAGTTTCAAAGGGCGTAATTCACAAGAACCAGGCTGCTAACCGCAAGTCAGCTCTTGCTAAGAAGGTTGCATCTCTATAACAGGCGCGAAACCATAAAGGTTTCTGCTACGTAAACCCCAGCTTCAAGAATCCCTCGGTCTTTTGACCGGGGGATTTTTATTTGGCTGGAATTATGCCTGGTCGGCCGGCATAGAAACCGATTCCACTTTGAATCAGAGTCAGAGTGGTGATGATTGCAAAGCTCAGTGCAAATGAACCAACCAGGTTGGCAACAAAGCCAACCATGAAGCTGCCGGTGGCAGCCAACAGGTATCCCCAACCCTGCGACATAGCTGATAGCTGAGTGGTCTGCGCCGAGGTTGATGCGCGTGAACTGATTAGCGAAAGCGAAATCGGGAAAGTTGCCGACATACCCAGACCAATTAATACGCAACCAGGAATCAGTAACGCGGTGTCGTGGGACTGCAGAACCAATGTGAAAACGATATTTCCAAGCAGTGTCATGGCACTGGTGCCGGCTGCCCACCAAGAAAGTGATTTGAATCGGCCAAGCAAAGAAGAAATCACCAGACCGCTTGGAATTCCAATCGCGCTGGCAAAACCAAGATAGTTTCCGGCGTCCTGCGGCGAGACACCAATTGAAGTGAGTGCCGATGGCATCCAACCCAGCAGCGCATAAAAACCAAGCGACTGAATTCCAAAGAAGCCAACAATCGCCCAAGAAATTGGTGAGCGCATCACCGCGGCCTTTTCTTCGGCGGCAGCGTGCGCCGGTTGCGCAACGTGGGCCTCTTGTCCGCGAATCTGTGGCAACCACAACAGGATTGCGATTACCGCAGGAAGAATCCAAATTGCCAACGCCGGATTCCAACCACCAAACAAATTACTGGTTGGCACCGCAATGGATGCGGCCAAACTCGCCGAAACCGCAAGCAGCGTTGTGTACGCACCGGTGACCAGCGCAACGCGTTTCGGAAATTGAATTCGAACCACGGTTGGCAACAGAACGTTGGCAATCGCAATAGAAAGACCAGCACCGATAGTTCCGATTAGCAAACCTGGATAGCCAAGGATCATGCGCAGTGCAGATGAGGCAGCAAGAATCATCAAGACGTAAAGCATGGCGTGATTCACGCCCACTTTGCTAACCAACCAAGGACTAGCAAAAGCACCCAGCCCAAAGCACAACACTGGTGCCGCGGCAAGCAGACCAATTAGCTCAGCACCAACACCAAGGCTGCTTTGAATTTCCTGCAGCAAAGGTCCCATTGAGGCAACCGGTGGGCGCAGCACGATTGCAATAAATACCACCGCAAGAAAACCGGTGACGCCAAACCTACGGGTACTCACTAAGCCTGAATTCCCTTGTGTGAAATTAGATTTACCAATTTCTCTAACGAATAAACCGGGTCGCGTTCTGCACCCTTAGCCGCTGCATCGGCTGTGGCCAGTGCCTGAATGGTTGCGGCCAAACCATCATCGCTCCAGCCGGCTAAATCCTTACGTGCGCGATCAAGCTGCCAAGGCGCCATACCTAAAGTGGCTGCACTTGCCGAGCGATTGCCGTAAATCTTGGCCATCTGACGGATCTTCATCGAGATTGCCGCAACTAGTGGGACTGGATCGGCACCGGTTGCTAGAGCGTGGCGTAAAAGCGCCATTGCTTCACCTGATCGGCCAGCCAGCGCAGCATCGGCAACCTTGAAAGCGTTTGTCTCAACTCGGCCACCGTAATAGCGGTCAACAATTTCCTCAGTGATTGATTCGGCGCTGTCTAGCAATAACTGGTTGCAGGCAGCGGCAAGTTCGGCGGTGTCGTCGGCAAATGCATCTAGTAGTGCGCGAACTGCACCCGGTGCAATTTTGCGACCGGCGTGAGAGAACTCCCCCATAACAAACGACTGGCGATCGGCATCCTTTTTGATATCGGCACAGGCAATCTCGGCGGCAATATCGGTTGCGCGAATCGCCTCAACCAGTTTCTTGCCACGCACACTTGAACCGTTGTGACGCAGAATCACGGTGGTGTCATCGGTTGGGTTAGTTAGATAGTCAATGCCATCGGTGATCAGGTCATCGCTGCACTTCTCTAGACCGCGAATGATCACCAATCTAGGTTCGGCAAAAAGTGAAGGACTGGTGATGTTGGTGAGTGTGCCGGCGGTGTAGTCGGCGGCCTCTAGTTCGTGTACCTCAAGCGCAGCGTCAAGCTTGCGCAGTTGTTCGCGAATCTCGCGAATTGCGCGGCCAGCCAGGTATTCCTCGGGGCCAGAAACAAAGACGATAGGCGCAGGTGACGCCTTGCGCCAATCCATTGCCTTTGCCGTACTCACCAGACCAGCCTAATCACCAGGAGCATTAGCCGTGACTAAGCCACCGCCCCTGCTGGCCACGGCAATCGAGCCAAGCTCATCGGTGCGTTCAATCTTGCTGCCGGTGCCCTGAAGTATCCCCAGGGTTTTCAAAGTGGGGTGGCCGTAGCTGTTGTTCTTGCCAACCGATATGAGGCTGATGTCCGGCATGAGGGTCTGAATCAATTCACCAAACTGATCGGCGGACCCGTGATGGGAGACTTTCAGAATTAGTGGCTTGGTTTGCAGTGCTGGGTCTTGCCACCATCTATCTTGACTGGCAATTCGCCGTTGCCCCTTCTCGCCCAAGTCGGCCATGGTCAGCAGATTGAACTCTGCCGTCTGCCACAACATGGCGATGCTGGCATCGTTTGAGTTTTCGGCGCCGGCGGCGTTGCGATTTGGATTAAGGACCTGCCACTGACATTCGCCAAGGTTTCCAGTCACGCCACGCTCAACCGCCAAGATTTTGATTCCCGCGTTTGCCAACGTCAAATTGGTTCCGGTTGCTCCCCAGCGCTCGTCTTTGAACGGGCTTACCAACGCAATACCAACCTGCCGGCCAGCTATTGCACCAGACAACCCGCCAATGTGATCCATGTCAAAGTGCGTAAGGACCAGCAGGTCAATTCGCTTCACATCAAGTCTTTGCAAACACTGATTCACCGGACGATTCTCACGACCCACATCCACCAGAGCAATCTTGCCAGCTGACCTAATCACAAGCGCATCACCCTGCCCAACATCACAGGCAACTACCTGCCAATCACGCAGCGGCCAGTTTGCACTTTGCACCAAATTGAACCCGATAGACCCAACGCTAAAAGCCGCAATCAATGCCAAGGTCGTAAGGCCCAAGTTTCGCAGTCTGGTTGGCTCCGCCTTAAACCACAGCAGAAACGCGATCACCAGGCTTATAGCCAGCGCGGCACCCGCCACACCGGTTGGCCAACCAAGTGTGACGTTTTGTTGACTGGCAAAGTAGTTTGCAATCTGGGCAATTAGCCAGGTGGCCTCAGACGCCAAGTAAGTGAGACACCAAGCCGCAGGTGGAAACAACCAGGCTATCAAGCAAGCGCAGATTCCCAACACCGTGACCGGCGCAACCAGTGGCTCGGCCAAAACGTTTGCCGGTAGCGCATAGGTGGCAATCCCGGATTGCAGCTGCAATAGAATCGGCAGGCACAGAATCTGCGCGGATAGCGAGACGGCTACCGCAATCGCCAGCCAGCCCGGTAGATGCCGTTGCAATCGCGCTGTGATTGGTTGCGTCAGGACCAACAACCCGGCAGTTGCCGCAACCGATAGCGCGAAACCAAAATCAATGCTCAACCACGGATCGGCAATCAATAGAACAATCACACTCAGCGCAAGCGCGCTCATTGGCGCAGTCTTTCGGCCCAGCGAGACCCCAATCAAAACGCTAGCGGCCATTACTGCTGCGCGAAGCACACTTGGCTGTGCACCAACCATTTGAACGTAGCCAATCAGCACTGCAAGACCAACGCCAAGACGCCACCAACGACCACCGCCCAACCTTCGCACCAGCAAATAGAACATGGCCAAAACGATTGCGCAGTTGGCACCGGAAACCGCAGTCAGGTGAGTCAGCGAAACCAACTTCATCTGATCCAACAAACTTTGACTAAGCATCGCAACATCGCCAATCGCCAGCCCAGCAACTAGACCGGCGGAATTAGTATCTACGCCTCGCAAGTTCTTCATGAACGCAGCGCGAAGCCCTGTGACTAATGAATTTTTCTTAGCCGCAGCAACAATTTGAATTGGAGAATCGTTGCATCGCCCCTTGAATCCCGCGCGCTCCCCTGCGGCGGTTGGACTTAGCGACATCAAACATCCATACCTAGCGCCCCGCTGCAGATCCCTAAGTTGCGAATCTCCGAGCAGTAATCCATTTGCCGAAAGGCGGATCTGCTGCCCGCCCGGTGTCGCAGAAAAGATCTTTATGGTTGACGAGTAATTGTGGCTTTGCGAAAACTTCTTTGGTTCATCAAGCAACTCAAAAGCGATCTCAACTTTTTGAAAACCCTGTACCGCCGCTTGTAGCTGCTGGGGTCTGGATGCCCAATGCTGCACGGCAAACGAAAATAATCCCAGCACCAGCGAGCTAACTAGCAGCAGAGAAGTTCTTTTCAAGAAATACCCAAAAAGAAAATCAACATAGCGAACGTGAGCCAAAGAGTTGAGGCAGCCAACCAGGATCTCACAGCGTCACCTGATTCTTGATTCCGGCAAACAGTTTGTCGCCTATGCCACTTACGTTGAGCAGGTCTTCCTTCTTTTTGAAACCGCCGTTTGCCGTTCGCCAATCAATCATTCGGCCAGCCAGTGCGGGACCAACTCCGGGCAGGGCCTCCAGTTCCGACTGCGTTGCCCGATTCAAACTTATTTGTGCCGCACCGGCACTTCCGCCCGATGCCGCACCAATTAGCTGCGGGGCCGCACCAACCTTGAAAACCACAACCTGCTCGCCATCGGTGACCTCGCGCGCAAGATTGACACTCGCCTGATCAGCATGGTGGGTAAATCCACCGGCCGCAAAAATTACATCCACTAACCGGGCACCGGAATCAAGTTCGTAGATTCCGGGCGAATTCACCTCACCAACCACATGAACATAGATGCTGGCCGGCTTGACGATTGGTTGGTCACTGGGCATCACCGCATTCACGGTTTGCTGTTCGCTGCCGCCAGTTGAAATGCCATTAATCAGAAAGACAGCAGTGGCGACTACCCCGCCAACCACAAGAAGCAAATTCTTGTTGATTGGTTGTTTTCCACCGATAGCCTCGGCGATTTTTAGTTTTAGCCAGTCCACCGCTCAAAACTAAAACGCCCCGCAGATTCGCGAGGCGTTCAGTTCAATTCTGTGGAGAACTACTTGGTAGCAATATTTACGAGCTTCGGCGCACGCACAATCGTGTTGGCGATTGACTTGTCACCGATCGCGCGCTTCACGGCATCGGATTTCAATGCCAGCTCACGCAGAGCATCTTCAGTGATGTCTACCGGAACCTCAAACTTGTCGCGCAGCTTGCCATCAACCTGAACCACGGCAATCACACTGCTCTCAACCAACAATGAAAGATCGGCATCTGGCAACTGGGCTAGCGCAACGCCAGGCTCATGGCCGAGCTTCTGCCACATGTCTTCTGCTGTGTAAGGAGCAAATAGTGAAAGTGCCTTAGCCACGGTCTCGGCTGCCTCGCGAACGGCAGGGTCGCTGGCACCGGCCTCGCCGTCGATTGCCTTGCGCAACGCGTTAACCAATTCCATTATCTTTGCCACACCAACGTTGAACTTGAAGCCCTCAATCAGTGGACCAAAATCGCGAAGGAAGGTGTGGGTCGCCTTGCGCAGCTCCTTGTTGCCAGTCGAGGCATCGGTGTTTACCGCACTGGTCACATCGTTAGCCGCGCGCCATGCACGAGCCAAGAATTTTGCCGAACCAGATGGCGAAACATCGGCCCAGTCAATATCTTCTTCCGGCGGACCGGCGAACGACATGGTCAGACGAACAGCATCAACACCGTGAGTATCAAGCTGCTCGCTAAGCGCCACAATGTTGCCGCGCGACTTAGACATTGCGCTACCGCTCATCAAAACCATTCCCTGGTTCAACAAGCGAGTAAATGGCTCTTGGAAATCAATGAAGTCAAGGTCGTGTAGCACCTTGGTCACAAAGCGCGCATATAGAAGGTGCAGAATCGCGTGAGTTACACCACCAACGTATTGATCAACCGGCGCCCAATCCTTAGCGGCCTGCTTAGGGAATGCCTCGGTCGTAGAGTTTGGTGATAGGAATCGCAAGAAGTACCAAGACGAGTCCACAAAGGTGTCCATGGTGTCTGTGTCACGCTTTGCCGGCTGGCCACACTTAGGGCACGAAACGTTAACCCAATCCTCGGCACCACCAAGTGGCGATGTGCCCTTTGGCTTTAGGTCTAAGCCCTCTGCTGATGGAAGTTCAACCGGAAGCTGATCTTGCGGAACCGGTACCTCGCCACAAGTGTCGCAGTGCACGATAGGAATTGGAGTTCCCCAGTAGCGCTGACGCGAAATCAACCAGTCGCGCAAACGGAAGTTCTTTGTCTTCTTTCCCTTGCCGTCTGCCTCAAGAATCGAAATCATCTTTTCGATGGCGTCTTTTTTAGCTAGACCATTTAGTGCACCGGAATTAACCATGGTGCCTTCACCAACGGTTGCGGTGCCAGAAACATTTGGATCTTCTTCGCCGGTATCAACCACAACACGAATTGGCAGACCAAGTGCCTTAGCAAAATCAAAGTCGCGCTGGTCGTGCGCCGGAACCGCCATGATTGCACCGTGACCGTAATCGGCAAGCACGTAGTCAGAAACTAAAATCGGAATTCGTTCGCCATTAACCGGATTGATTGCAAAGCGGCCAAGGTTCACACCGGTCTTAGGTCGATCGGTTGCCAAACGCTCAATGTCGTTTGACTGCTTAACCATGTCTAGGTATTCAGCAAAATTCTGCTCAGTTGCGGCATCGGTGTTGGCGGCAAGCTCGGCAGCAAGTGCGCTATCGGCGGCAACCACCATGAAGGTTGCACCGAACAAAGTGTCAGGGCGGGTGGTGAAAACTGTTACCGGTTCATCGCGGCCTTCGATTTCAAACTGCACGTCGGCACCGTACGAACGACCAATCCAGTTGCGCTGCATCGAAAGAACTTTTGAAGGCCAGTTACCCTCAAGTGTGTCTAGATCATCAAGTAGGCGGTCGGCGTAATCGGTGACCTTGAAGTACCACTGAGTCAGCGCCTTCTTGGTGACCACGCTGTCGCAACGCTCACAAAGCCCTTGAACAACCTGCTCGTTTGCCAAAACTGTCTGGCAACTTGGACACCAGTTAACGTTGGAATTCTTGCGGTAGGCCAGACCCTTGTTGTAGAACTCCAGGAACAGCCACTGGTTCCAGCGATAGTAAATCGGGTCCGAGGTAATCAGAACGCGGTCCCAGTCAAAAGAACATGCGTAGCGGCGCATCGATGCGCGCTGTTGAGCAATGTTGTCGTAGGTCCAACCCTTTGGGTCAAGTCCGCGTTTGATGGCAGCATTTTCGGCTGGCAGGCCAAATGAGTCCCAGCCAATCGGGTGCATGACGTTGAAACCCTTTTGCACCCAGTAGCGAGAGATTACGTCGCCAAGTGCGTAGGCCTCGGCGTGACCCATGTGCAGATCGCCCGATGGATACGGGAACATGTCGAGCACATACTTCTTAGGGCGGTTGTCACCCTCATTTCCAGACGCAAACGGACGTAGGTCATCCCAAATCGGGAGCCACTTGTCTTGAATGGCGAATACGTCGTACTCGGCCTCGTTTGTTGCGTCAGTCATTCTTACAAGGTTACCAATTGATGGCTCGCTGGCGACACTAAGCCCATGGGTCAGGCGCGTTAAGCACCCGCAGTAAGGCCTTGGCCTTGAGTTTGGTCTCTTCAAGTTCGGCAATCGGGTCTGAATCGCTGGTAATCCCCCCACCAACACCGATATACGCCTGCGCACCTTCGAACACGATGCTGCGAATGGTCATGCCGAAATCTGCCGAACCGTTGAAACCAAAGAAGCCAACCGCGCCGGAATAGACCCCGCGTGGGCCTCGTTCAAGTTCGCCAATGATCTGCATTGCCCTCAGTTTTGGAGCACCGGTCATCGAGCCCCCAGGGAACGCAGCTTCGAACGCGTCACTCGCGGTTTTTCCTTGAGCCAACTGGCCCTCTACAGTGCTGACTAATTGATGCACGGTGGCATAGCTCTCAATCTCGAAAAGCTTGCTGACTCGCACCGAATCGGCCTGGGCTACCCGGCCAATGTCGTTTCGCATTAGGTCAACAATCATTAGATTCTCTGCACGCTCTTTTTCGTTTGCCTGAAGCTCACTAGCCAGGGCCTCGTCTTCGGCGGCATCGGCGCCACGTGGCCTGGTTCCTTTAATTGGTTTGGTGCTGACCAATCCAGCTGGTGAAACCTGAATCAGTTGCTCCGGAGAACTGCAAACCAAAGTTGACTCGCCCACGCGAATGAATGCGGCGTAGGGTGCGGGATTGGTCTCGCGCAGTTGCAGATACACATAGAGCGGATCGGCCGCATGAGCGATTTCGATTCGGTTGGTGAGGCAGATTTGATAAACATCACCGGCCGCAATGTGCTGTTGCGCACGCGCAATCATTGAAAGGTAGTCGTTAGCGCCGTGGCGCAGGCTGGCAGTTGCCGAGACAGCGCCATTTGAACCAGAAGTTGCCGCAGCATTTAATCGGTAGGCGGCCAGTTCACCGCCGATTAATCCCAGCCGCAGAAATGCCGCGTTGCACCAGTGCTGAAAATCTTCGCCGGTTTCAAAAAGACCAATCAGATACATCTTGCGGTTGGCGTGGTCAAAAACCATGGCACGATCAACATTTAAGAATCGTGGAGTTCCCTCGTACTCGTAAAAACCAACTAGACCCGGTCGCCAATCAAACGGTAAATCCAGGTCTTCGTGCTGATCGTCTAGTAAATCTGCAATCGGTGAATTTTCGGCTGGAAGTCCAGCGCCAATTACCGATATCGGTGTTGCTTGATTGAATTCGCGATCCAGCCAAAATGCATTTGGCGAGCCAGCGAAAAATTGAAGAAACGCATTTGCCGGCGGCACCCAACCCCGCAGTGGCAGGCTGAAAAGTTGCATGCGGGGCACCTTTCGAGCACTGGTTGGTTTATGGGTGGATAGATTCTTAATCTAGATTAGAGGCAACCGGTTCAATTACAGGCTCGAAAGGTGGTGGGTTATGAGCGATGCTGAACTTTTGCATGTGTTTGCTGACAACCGCCTGACTGAAATCGCCGCCGAAGATTTGCCGGTTGGGCACCTAGCCGTTGCCGATAGTTGGTTGATCGAAGATGGTCGTGCCCGCAGCCTGAGCGAACATTACGAACGATTCAGCAACTGGGTTGCCGCAATCACCAATCGCGGTGATATCACAGATTTTTGCGCATCGGTAACCGCAGCGATTCCACGCGATGGCCGATGGTTTCCGCGCATTGAACTTCTAGTTGATGATGCGTCCGATTCAACTCACCTGGTATTCAGATTGCGCGAGGCACCGGAGCCAATTGACTCCATGACACTGTGGAGCTACAACGAACCGGATCCGCGCAGCAATCCCCTAGTCAAGGGCCCGGACCTAAGTCTTGGCATGCAGATGCGCCGAGCTGCCCAAATGCACGGCGCCGACGAGGCAGTTATTTTGAACACCGATGGCTACATTCTTGAAGGTGCATTGAGTGCAATTGTTTGGTTCCGCGACGATGTGCTTTGCGCACCAGGCAATGACCTGGATTGGATTCCAAGCATCACTCGTAAAGAGGTCTTCGCAATTGCCGAGCAAATGGGATTGCAAACCAGAACAGAAAAGGTGAAGCCTGCCGATCTGGTTGATCTTGAGATCTGGGGGCTCAGCTCACTGCACGGCATCAGGCCGGTTGACGAATGGGTTGACCTTGGCGGGCCGGTTGGTCAGCCTCGTCACCTTGAGGCTTTCAATAAGCGCCTGCGCATGTTGTCTACCAGCATTGACTAAAACACATCGCTTGATTTGATGCGAAGATTGAACAGTGAACCAAGTTCTTGACTGGCTGCTAACTAACGTCCAAAGCGTGGACCCAATTCTGCGCAACCTGTTGGCCGGACTCGCCATCATGCTCGAGACCTCGCTATTTGTTGGGCTCATCATTCCCGGCGACACCGTGGTGTTGGTTGCCTCCACCGGCGTGCAAGACATTGGCGACTTCTTCTTACTGCTGGGCTTTGTGCTTTTAGGTTCGCTGATTGGCGAATCATTTGGTTTTTGGATCGGCAGACTATTTGGCCCAAGAATTCGAGCCAGCAAACTTGGTCAGCGCATCGGCGAATCAAATTGGAAAATGGCCGATGCGTTTATTGAGGCGCGTGGTGGTCTTGCAGTTGCAATCTCAAGATTCTTGCCGGTGCTGCACTCTCTGGTTCCGGTAGTTGCCGGTGCCACCACAATGCGCTACCGAGTCTTCATTCGCTGGACTCTTGCCGCCTGTGCAGTCTGGGCATCGGCATACGTAAGCGTTGGTTACCTGGCGCACACCAGCTATGACCAAATCGGTTCAAGTCTTAAATACGGTGGGCTGATCTTCGTTGCGATCATTCTGGTTTTTGTGACCATAATTCACTTTGCTAAGAAGCGTCTTGAGAAAACCGCAATCAAGATGGTGGAAACCGATAAAGCTTCACAGTTCACCGAACTCGAAGGCTAACCATGTGCGGTCGTTTTGTAGTCGCGCGTACCGTTGGTGAAATTCAAACAATTTTCGAAGCCGACGAAATCATTGGAGATCTTCCGGGCATCAGCTACAACGTTGCTCCGACTCAGCCAATCACCATAATTGTGGATCGCGCATTCGAGAAGGCTCCGGATGGCTCGCCTATCGGTGAATTGAGTCGCGAACTTCATGCGGCACGTTGGGGTCTGGTGCCGCGCTGGGCAAAGAGCCCAACCGAGCACGCTCCCCTAATCAACGGACGCATCGAAACTATTTTGGAAAAGCCATCTTTCAAGGACTCGGTGGTTCGTCGCCGCTGTGTGATTCCGGCATCCGGTTATTACGAATGGCACGTGGCCGCCGATGGCACCAAGCAACCGTTCTAC
Organism: Microbacteriaceae bacterium; assembly: GCA_947454285.1. GTDB lineage: Bacteria > Actinomycetota > Actinomycetes > Actinomycetales > Microbacteriaceae > Rhodoluna. Next base: position 25,798 of record CANGJO010000001.1, read on the forward strand.
ATCAGTGCCGGCACCGATGGAATGTTTGCGCTTGCTGGGCTTTACGAGTGGTGGGCAGATCCAGAGAAGGACGCCAAGGATCCTTCACGCTGGTTGTTGTCGGCAACGACCCTTACCAAGCACACCGCACCTGAACTGGCGCACATTCACGATCGCAACCCGGTGCTGTTGTCCCCTGATACCTTCGAGGCCTGGCTGGATCCACACATTGAAGGCGATCAAGAATTGCTTAACGCCGTGGCGAACGATTCAGACGTGGTTGCCGGTGAGGCTGAATTCTTTAAGGTTGGCGCCGAGGTCGGCAAGGTTTCGAATAACAGCGAAGCGCTAATCAAACCACTTAGCTAAGCCTGCCCGATTAAATCTGGGCTAGTTCGCTGGCAATCTGGCGAACGTGTTCCATCGCGATGGTGTGACCACCCGGGTGCAACATGAATTCCACCTTTGCCCCTAGCGAAATCAATTCCTCAATCAACGCGTCAACTCGAACCTGTGGTGAATATGCATCGGCAGCACCATTAGCAACCCAAACGTGTTTACCAGTTAGATCTGACTTGCCCTTCTTGAATGGCGTGTCGTCAAAGACCTTGTTGTTTCCCATAGCTACAACCCCGGCTACAGAATCAGGTTGCAACAGCAACAACGAGGTCGCCGCGTTTGCGCCATTCGAGAATCCAACGGCGTAGACGTTATCGGGGTTGAAGCCGTACTCGCCAGCCGCGGCCCATAGGAAATCCGCGAGCTCAGCCGAGTTCTCAATCACGGCCTTCTCGTCATAGGTGTCTTGTTCTAGCAGTGCAAAGAATCGGTTTGCGCCGTCGCTCTTGCGCAGACCTCGGGGTGACAACAAGTTGGCGTTTGGATCAAGTGCCTTGCCCAGCCCAAGCAGATCGTGCTCATCGGCACCTGAACCGTGCAGCAACAAAAGAGTCTTGCTATTTTCAACATCGGCGCTTGGTTGCCAAACGTGTGGTCTAGAAAGATCGCGCGGATTAACCATTACTGAGCCTTGGCGATGAATTCTTCAAGCACCTGTGCGGTTGCAGAGCAACCAGAGCGAGTCACGCCAAGATCCATGTAATCAATTAGTTGATCAAGAGTGCGAACACCACCAGAGGACTTAACCTTTAGTCGATCGCCCACGGTTTTCTTCATCAGGGCCACGTTGTGAGTGGTGGCGCCCTCGCTTGCAAAACCGGTTGAGGTTTTTACGTAATCGGCGCCGGCATTTTCAGTGAGCTCGCAAGCCTTGATAATCTGCTCGTCATTCAAGAATGCGGTCTCAAAGATTACTTTCACCGATGCACCCGCAGCGTGCGCAACTTCGACTACCGCGCGAATGTCTTGCTCAACAAAATCAAAGTCACCCGAAAGCATGGCCGATACGTTCATCACCATGTCGATCTCAACTGCGCCATTGGCAATTGCGTCCTTGGTTTCAAAGGCCTTGGTTGCGGTGGTGGTTGAACCGTGCGGGAATCCAATCACGGTGCAAACATTTACGGTGCTACCTGCAAGGGCCTTTGCGGCTGCGGCCACGTCCATTGGGCGAATGCAGTACGAGGCGGTGTTGTATCTCAGAGCAAGCTCGGCCCCGGCTGCTACATCGGCGTAGGTGAAGTCTGGCTTCAAAATTGAATGGTCAATGGTCTTGGCTACCTGTTCAAGGGTGTAGCCGCGGTAAGTCTTACTCATGGTTTCAGTCTAAGTTTGTTTTGTGCGTGTGACTGTGATGGTGAAGCCGGGTTCTAAAAAAGGCCCGCTGGTTGAGGTTAATGAAGACTCGTCGCTCACCGTTTACCTGTTGCAGCGCGCTGTTGATGGTGCCGCAAATGAAGGCCTAATTGAACTGCTGGCCAAGCACTTTGCAGTCTCAAAATCCCGAGTCACCATAGAATCGGGATTCACATCAAGAATTAAACGCGTCTCAGTAGATATCTAAATTAAGGAACCTCATGCACATTGCCATGGCAAGTGACCACGCAGGTCGCGCACTAAAAGAGGAAATCAAGACCCTGCTTGCCCAACTTGGTCACACTGTGGTTGATTTTGGAACCAACACCGATGACCCGGCCGACCTACCCGACCACGTGCTGCCAGCATCGCTTGCGGTTGCCAGCGGCGAGGCCCAGCGCGGAATCTTTGTTGACGGCGTTGGTTACGGCAGCGCGATGATCGCCAACAAAGTGCCAGGCATTTTTGCCGCAGTTTGTCAGGATTCGTTTTGCGCTGAACTTGCTCGCTCACATTCAGACACCAACGTACTTTGCCTAGGCGGCAAGATCATTGGCTCGGCAATCGCACTTGAGATCGTAAAGGTCTGGATGCAGACCGATTGGCTTGGCACCACAGAGCCAAAGTACGCGCGTCGCGTTGAGAAGGTTGTTGCCATCGACGCCCAGTTCCGAGCCAACTAAGTATTAGGCAAAAGAAAACCCGCCAAACCTATCGGTGTTGGCGGGTAATTCTTGTGGACCTAAGGGGATTTGAACCCCTGACCCCCTGCATGCCATGCAGGTGCGCTACCAGCTGCGCCATAGGCCCGTGCGTTGCCTAAGCAACCTAAACAGTTTACAACAATCTAGGCTGCTGGAACTGCATCAAGTTTTACCACTGGGCAGTCCTTCCAAAGGCGTTCCAGCGAGTAGTACATGCGGTCTTCCTCGTGCATGATGTGGCAAATCACATCACCAAAGTCCAGCAGAATCCAGCGACCGGTCTCTTTGCCCTCGCGACGCAGGTACTTGATTCCGGCCTCGTGAAGTTTGAATTCAATTTCGTCGGCGATCGCAGCTACCTGGCGCTCGTTTCTGCCAGATGCCAAAAGAAACACATCGGTAAGCGGCATTGGTTCGGTTACATCTAGGGCAATTATGTTTTCGCCAAGCTTGTCGGCAGCAGCAGCTGCTGCGATGTTTGCTACCTGAATAGCTTTTGGAGTTGCGCTCACTTAGATCCTTCGTTTACTTCAAGAATCCAAGCATAAATGCTGCAAGGACCAGACCACCCACGGCGATCATCAGAAGAGATAGGGTCAACACGGCGAAACCTGCATTTTGCCCCTTAGCGCGTTTGCTTGGCATGATGCCAATCTTGCCGGCGGTGTTAACAACGCCACTGGCACGAATAGGAGCAATGGTAGATACGTAGCCGTTTACGCTGTCTTGCGCGATCGCCTCATCTACCTGTGCCGCATCCAAGATGGTTGCGATTTCACCGGTGTTGGTAGAAAGATTTGGAAGTTCTATCGAACCGGTCTTCAACAACTCACCAGTTTCAGAAATTGCAATCGAGATTGCATCAAGTGGCTCAAAGTTGTCGATGATGATCGACGCGGTCTGCGGTTCGATGTTCAAGTTGGGTGACACGTCAAAAAGTTGAACCGATGCCGTGATTGGCTCTTCGGCCTCGCCAAGTACCGGTTCGTAAACCGGAGTCGCAGTAACCGGTGCAGCCGGAGCTACCGGTGCACTTGCAACAGGTTCAGCAACCTTGGGCGCATAGGGATTAATCACGCCGGTGGTGGCTACCTGTGCTACAGAACTGCTTGCTACCTGCACGTTGGTAACTGCAGTAGAGACTTCTGATATGTCACTCTCATCAGTAAGTCGACCCATCTGCACAAGCTGGTTCTTAGTAAGAGGTGGAAAGTTAAATCCGGAAACCACCGGCTCAACTGACTCAGCAACAACTTCAGCAACTGGCTCTTGCGAAAGACCATTGGTTGCGCGCAACTGCGCCTCGCGCAATTCGCGACGCGACAAAAACGGCCCCTCGGTCATTTAGTCCCCTGGTCAGAACGGTAAAGATCATTTTGTTGAATGTAATCGATGACTGCCTCAGGCAATAGGTAATCGATTGGTTTTCCAGCCTTAACTCTGGCACGGATATCGGTAGAAGAAATAGCCAAAGCCGGAATTTCTAGCAGCGAAACCGCGCCATGTGGTGATTTTGGAACCTCAAGCGAGTGTCCGGGGCGAGTTACACCTACCAAATGGGCCAGCGGCCAAATCTGTTCGGCGTCTTTCCAGGTTCCAATCTGAGAAATAGAGTCGGCGCCGGTGATGAAAAATAGTTCGGCATTAGGGTGCTCGGCGGCTATGTCGCGAAGAGTGTCAACCGTATAAGTAGGTCCAGGGCGATCAACGTCTACCCTGCTGATGTCGAAATGCTCGTTGCCGGCGATTGCCAGCTGCGTCATTCGGTATCGGTGTTCAGAATCTGTAATGGTTTGTTTTTGCCAAGGTTCACCGGTTGGCACAAAAATTACTTTGGCTAAATGAAATGCCGAGGCAGCTTCACTTGCTGCGACTAAGTGGCCAAAGTGGATTGGGTCAAAAGTTCCACCCATCACGCCGAGACGAATTTTGCTCATGCGAGAAAAGCCCTAGGTGACTCCTAGTGGTGAGCCTTAGATTCGTCTACCTTGTGCTCGTGGCGGTTTGCAACATCGCGGTAAGACCAGGTGATTACACCCAAAAGAATGAAGGTTCCGATGGCGATAACGCCGAACCAGAATGAAGGGAATGGTAGAACCACGAATGGCTCTTCAGCTGCTGCAAGAATTGCGTTCATTATTTCTCCTAAGAACTAGTTCCAGAATAACCTAGGCCAAGGCCCGATTGAGGGTAATTAGGCCCTAACCTGGCCAGATCCGCGCACCAACCACTTAGTTGTGGTCAACTCTGGCAGCCCCATTGGGCCACGAGCATGCAATTTCTGGGTTGAGATGCCAACTTCGGCACCAAATCCAAATTCGCCACCATCGGTGAAACGCGTTGAAGCGTTGACCATTACGGTCGATGCGTCCACCTCGGCCAAGAAGCGCTCGGCATTTTCAACGTTTTCGGTGATGATCGATTCGGTGTGCTTGGTTGAGTACTTTGCGATGTGCGCGAGCGCCTCGTCCAAGTTCTCAACAACCTTCACCGATATGTCGAGATCGTGGTACTCAGTAGACCAATCCTCTTCGGTGGCAGGCACAGCGGCAAAGAAGTTTGCCTGAGTTGCCTCGTCACCGTGAATGGTCACGCCTGATTCAGATAGCTTGTCTAGCACTGCAGGCAGAATGCGCTCAACCGCTGATTCGTGAATCAACAGTGTCTCGGCTGCATTGCAAACACTTGGTCGCTGAACCTTGGCGTTGTGCACAATGTCAACCGACCAATCCAAACGCGCAGATTCATCGATGTAGATGTGCACCACACCGTCACCGGTCTGAATAACAGGAACCTTGGCTTCTTGCACAACCTGCTGAATCAAACCGGCGCCACCGCGAGGAATCAATACGTCGATCAAGCCAACCGCCTGCATCATTACGGTTCCACCATCGCGGCCAAATTCATCAACTGTCTGCACGGCATCGGAATCAATTCCAGCAATTGCCAGTGCATCTTGAAGTAGTTTCACCAAAACTCGGTTGGTGTTTTCTGCCGCACGGCCTCCGCGCAATACAACTGCGTTACCGCTCTTGATTGCCAACACTGCAATATCAATAGTCACATTAGGACGTGCCTCATAAATCACACCGATAAGACCAAGCGGAACACGAACCTGGGTTAGCTTCAATGCGTTTGGCAAAGACATTCCGCGAATCACATCACCGATTGGATCTGGCAGGCTGATGATTTTCAAAACCGCATCGGCGATTGCTGCAATGCGTTCGTGGTTTAGGCGAAGACGATCCTGCAGGCTCTCTGTCATTGAATCTGCTTGACCATTTGCAATATCAATATTGTTAGCCGCGATGATTTCGTCGGCGCGAGCGTTTAGCAAATGAGAAATCTGGCGCAGCGCTTCATTCTTGGTTGCGGTTGGTGCTTGGGCTAGCGAGCTTGCCGCAGCCTTGGCCAACTTAATCTTGTCGAGTGCAGTTGTCATTATCGCCCTTCGAACCAGGTACCAATGTCGGCACCTTCTAGTGCCAAAGAAACTTGATCGGTGTTGGTAAGCAACACGCTCACGCCAGCCTCAGTGGCAACCTTTGCAGCAGAAACTTTAGTCACTGCCCCACCGGTGCCAACGTTGGTGCTGCTTCCACCAATTTCAACGCCGCCAAGATCTTCACCAAACTTCACGGTGTGAATTCGCTTTGCGCCTTGCTTGGTTGGTGGCATGTCGTAAAGCGCGTCAACATCACTCAACAGGACCAGCGCATCGGCATCAACCAAAACCGCAACCAGCGCAGCCAGGCGGTCGTTGTCACCGAATTTAATTTCGTGAGTAGCCACGGTGTCGTTTTCGTTCACGATAGGCAGCGCACGAAGCTTCACCAGGCGATCCAAAGTTGCCTTGGCGTTTTTACGAGTTTCCTCGTCCTCAAAATCACCGGCGGTAAGCAAAACCTGACCAACGATGATTGAGTACTTGTCTAGCGACTCTTGGTAGCGAGCAATCAGCTTGCTCTGCCCCACCGATGCCAGCGCCTGCACAGTTGCTAGGTCGTCTGGACGAGCGTCAAGATTAAAGATTGGTAGTGCGGTGGCAATTGCACCGGAAGTTACCAGAATGATTTCGGTGCCGCACGCGTGCGACTTAGCCAGTGCCTCAACCAAGAAATCAATCTTGTTTGCGTTTTCACCACTGATTGATGACGAGCCAACCTTAACGACGACTCGCTTGGCATTAGCCAACTCGCTTCTGTCTCTAAGAGCCACTTACTCTTCCTTTTCGAAATCCTCAGGCGTTGACCAGATTCCAGCCTTGCCTTCTTTTGCCATCTCTTCGCGCAAGGCTGCTTTTGCATCCATACGTTCTTTATAGCTTGCACGACGTTCTTTTGTGGTGCGACGCTCGCGCTGATCCATACGTGCATCGGTACCGCGTGGGCCGGCAATTAGCTCGCCAGCAGAAGTAATGGTTGGCTCCCAGTCAAAGATGATTCCCTGACCCGGACCAATCACAACGGTTGAACCAGCCTGCGCGCCAGCCTTAAACAACTGATCCTCAAGACCAATCTTGGCTAGGCGGTCGGCCAAGTAACCAACTGCTTCTTCGTTGGCAAAGTTGGTCTGCTGAACCCAGCGCTCAGGCTTAACGCCCAGCACGCGGAAGATCTCTTCGTCGCCAACCATTTCGCGCTTGATTTCAAACTTGTTTTCATCGCGCTTCTGCTGCATCAGCTGAATGCGTGGCTTAACCGGCTCAGTCTCTCTTGCCTTGCGAGCATCTTCAACCAATTGCGCCAAAGCAAAGTTCAATTCACGAAGACCAGAGTGACTGATCGCCGAGATGATGAACACGCGGTAGCCGCGTGCTTCTAGATCTGGCTTAACGAATTCTGCAAGCTCAAGTGCATCTGGAACATCGGCTTTGTTCAACGCAATCAACTGTGGACGCTGAGTCAGAGGAACCTGACCCTCTGGAACCTCGTACGCATCTAGTTCTTTAAGAATCTTGTCTAAGTCTGTAATTGGATCGCGGTTTGGCTCAAGAGTTGCGCAGTCGATTACGTGCAGCAAAGCAGCACAGCGTTCAACGTGACGCAAGAACTCAAGGCCAAGACCCTTACCCTCACTGGCACCTTCGATAAGTCCAGGAACGTCGGCGATGGTGAAACGAGAATCGCCAGCCTGAACCACACCAAGGTTTGGGTGCAAAGTTGTAAATGGGTAATCGGCAATCTTTGGACGCGCCGCACTTAGTGCCGCAATCAAAGACGACTTACCTGCTGATGGATAACCCACAAGAGCAACATCGGCCACAGTCTTAAGTTCAAGAATGATATCGCCGCGCCAACCAGGAACACCAAATAGTGCAAAGCCAGGAGCCTTACGCTTGGTGCTTGATAGCGCTGCGTTGCCAAGCCCGCCCATACCGCCTTCGGCGATAACAAGCTCCATGCCAGGTTCGTCTAGGTCGGCAATGAATTTTCCGCGAGCATCTTTTACAACTGTGCCAACTGGAACAGGAAGCTGAACACTGTCACCGTGAAAACCATTGCGGTAATCTCCGGCACCATCGCCACCGTCGCCACCTTGGCGGTGTGGGTGAAAGTGAAAATCAAGCAGCGTAGTTACATTCGGATCTGAAATCAGCGAAACGCTTCCACCCTTGCCGCCATCGGCACCGTCAGGACCACCAAGTGGCTTGAACTTTTCGCGGTGAACAGAAACACAACCATCGCCACCGTCACCGGCGCGCACGTGCAGGGTCACTTGATCAACGAATTGAATCATGCTGCCCTCCTAGTTTTATTTGCTGTTTTGGTTTGGATTTGTTTCAGAAACAGGAAAGGCGAGCCAAAGGCTCGCCTCCCGAAAAAATTGTTTGAACCTTACGCGGCCTCAACGATGTTTACAACGCGACGGCCACCCTTGGTGCCAAACTCAACCTTGCCGGCTGCAAGCGCGAACAAGGTGTCATCCTTGCCCTTGCCAATGTTTGCACCGGGGTGGAAGTGAGTGCCGCGCTGACGAACGATGATCTCGCCTGCGTTTACTTCTTGACCTGCGTAACGCTTAACGCCTAGGCGCTGTGCGTTTGAGTCGCGGCCGTTACGGGTGGAACTAACACCTTTTTTGGAAGCCATTTTGAGTCAGTCCTTTACTTAATCTCTTTGACCTGAACGCGAGTAAGTTCCGCACGGAAACCCTGACGCTTCTTGTAACCGGTCTTGTTCTTGTACTTCTGGATGATGATCTTTGGACCACGAAGGTCGTTCAGAACTTCAGCGGTGACCTTTACCTTTGCAAGCGCTGCTGCATCGGTTGTGACCTTGTCGCCATCAACTAGAAGAAGAGCTGGAAGCTCAATCTTGCCGTTGGCGTCAGCCTTAATACGGTCGAGAGTCACGATGGTGCCTACTGACACCTTCTCTTGACGGCCGCCTGCGCGGACTACTGCGTAAACCACAGATCTACCCTTTGTTCGAAAGTCTTATTTTTGTTGCTCTTGCGTAAACCCAGCAGGCAACAAGGATTTAGTCTACATTGCCAATTTGCTGGGGTCAAACCGTTTTAGCCAGTATTTTGCTAGCCGGCAGACACATTTCCGCCACTGGTGGCTCGACGCGGCTTGCGACGACCCTGTCCAGGTGCCTTTGGTTCAGGCAGCGCATCCAACACGGCCTCCAAAGTCTTTTCGGCAGCAGCACCGGTACTGGTGTTGGCGCCTTTATCCCCCGCCGACTTGGCTGACGGCAAGGTAATTGGCGAGCTTTCGCCCGCTGCCTCGTGAGCCGCCACGGTCGAAGCCGCGATTTGGGTCATAACGTTGTTGATTTCCACGGCGCGCTCGGCAGTAACCACCTTGACGGTCTCTTGCTTCTGGTTGCGGTCGCGGTTCTTCTTCTTGTTATTGCCCTGGTTCTGCTGCGGCTTCTGGTCGTCCGGCGCGCTGTGCTTTGAACGCATGATTGGCTCGTGGTGAACGATCACACCGCGGCTGGCACACGCTTCACAAGGCTCGCTGAATGCCTCAAGTAGGCCAATTCCCAGCTTTTTACGGGTCATCTGCACTAAACCAAGCGAGGTAACTTCGGCCACCTGGTGCTTGGTGCGGTCGCGGCTTAGGCATTCCATTAGGCGGCGCTGAACTAAGTCGCGGTTTGACTCCAAAACCATGTCGATGAAGTCCACAACGATAATTCCACCGATATCGCGAAGGCGTAGCTGGCGAACGATCTCTTCGGCCGCTTCAAGGTTGTTCTTGGTGACGGTCTCTTCAAGGTTTCCGCCCGAACCAACGAATTTTCCGGTGTTCACGTCAACCACGGTCATGGCCTCGGTGCGGTCAATAACTAGCGAACCACCTGAAGGTAGATAAACCTTGCGCTCAAGTGCCTTGGCAATCTGCTCGCCAACGCGGTATTCGTCGAAGACATCTTTGTGGCCCTCGTGCTTAACCACGCGCTCAAGTAGATCCGGCGCAACTGAGGCTAGGTACTCCTCGATCACTTCGCGAGCGTCGTCGCCAGAGATAACCATCTTCTGGAAGTCTTCGTTGAACACGTCACGAACGATCTTGACCAATAGGTCTGGCTCGCTGTGAAGCAGTGCCGGCGCTTGACCCTTTTCAACCTTCTTGCTGATGGCTTCCCACTGCTGCTGCAAACGCTGAACATCAAGAGTCAACTGTTCTTCGGTAGCGCCTTCGGCTGCGGTGCGAACAATCACACCGGCATCTTCAGGAAGGATCTCTTTCAAAATCTTCTTTAGGCGGGCACGCTCCGAATCAGGAAGCTTTCTAGAGATTCCGTTCATCGAACCGTTTGGTACGTAAACCAAGTAGCGGCCAGGAAGTGAAACCTGACTGGTTAGGCGGGCACCCTTTTGACCAACTGGGTCTTTGGTTACCTGAACTAGAACGGTGTCGCCAGACTTTAGGGCCAACTCAATTCGACGAGGCTGGTTTCCGGTTTCGGCAAGCTCCCAGTCAACTTCGCCAGAGTAAAGCACGGCATTGCGACCGCGACCCACGTCAACGAAAGCTGCTTCCATTGAAGGAAGAACGTTTTGAACCTTACCCAGGTAAACGTTGCCAATTAGTGAAGCCTCCGACGCCTTAGCAACGTAGTGCTCAACCAAAATTCCGTCTTCAAGTACACCAATTTGAATCTTGCCGTCTTTTGAACGAACCACCATGGTGCGATCTACTGCCTCGCGACGAGCCAAGAACTCTGACTCGGTAATAGTTGTGCGGCGGCGACCGGCATCTCGACCATCGCGACGACGCTGCTTCTTTGCCTCAAGACGAGTTGAACCCTTTACGCGAGTTGGCTCGTTACTTGGCGCCTTTGGCTCGCGTGGAGTACGCACCTTTACAACAACGTTTGGTGCCGCGTTTGGATCAATATCTACTGCTTCACCGGCACGACGACGTGAACGACGGCGAAGGTGTGAGTCATCTGAATTCTTGTCGTTGGCAATTCCCTTGGCCGAAACCTTTGGAGTCGGAAGATCCGGTGCCATGAACATAAGTGAAGTAGCAGAAACCGGAGCGGCAACTGCTGGTGCCTTCACTTCTGCCGAGGTGCCCGCAGCGTCTGTTTTGGCCTTTGATCCGCGCTTGGCCGGTACCTTTTTGGTTGCCTTCTCGACGACCTCGTCAACCGACGCCGGAGTTTTCTCTGCCTTTGCCTTTGGTGACTTCTTAATCAGAGACTTTTTGGCTGGCGCGGTGGTATCGGTGTCAGCCTTTTTAGGTGCGCGTGCACGAGTTGATTTTTTTGCAGTTTCTTCTGCAGGTACGTTTGAATCTTCGTTTTTCACCATTTCTGGTGTACTCCAAGCTGCCTCACCTAGGCCACACTCACTAGGCCCTGAGGCGTAAATCCTTGTTGCCCACGTTTGTGAACAACCAAAACTAACGGCGAGCTACTCGTATTGCGACTATCGCTGCCCGATTGGCCAAAGAATGACCTGGTCTTACGCGTTCTAAGTGCTTGGTACTCGCTAAATCTTTAGTCGATCCCGGTGTGGCGGGTTCAACTTCTCTAAGTATGACACCTGACCCCTGAAAAGTCATCAAATGAGCGTGTCATACTGGGTTGGTGAACACCGATATCAAGGCTGGAACCCAGTCAAACGGCATTACTTTAGAGCCAACCCGCGGGTTTGCTATCACCCTGATCTGGACCGGAATCCTTGGCTGGTTTGCGGCTTTCGCCCTGGTTTTGGAGCGAATTCACGTTGCATCCAACCCCGATGCCGTCTTGAGCTGTGACCTCAATCCCTTTATCTCTTGTAAATCGGTGATGCTAACCGCACAGGCATCACTCTTTGGCTTCCCTAATCCCCTAATCGGAGTTGCCAGTTTTGTAGCACCGATAGCCGTTGGCGTTGCAATTCTCGCCGGCGCAAAATTTGCCGCTTGGTTCTGGCGAATCTTTGCCTTTGGAATCACCGGCGGTTTCCTGTTTGTGGTTTGGCTTTGGACCCAGAGCACATTCGTGATCGGTGTGCTTTGCCCTTACTGCATGGTTGCCTGGGCCGCGATGGTGCCACTGTTTTGGAAAGTGATTTTGTTCGGCGCTAAAGATGGCTTTATTGATACGCCGCTACGATTTGTTGGTTTCTTTGATCGCGCCTATGACAAGGCCTGGGTATTCACTTTGGTGACCGAGGCAATCATCGTTGCGGTAATCATCGCTCGCTTCTGGACGAGCTGGCCTTCACTTTGGAACTAGCTATTTAGAAACTTAGAACCACAGCGGTTTGCTTGCGAACCGCGTTTTAGAACCAGAGCGGTTTGCTTGCGAACCGCGTTTAAAACCACAGCGCTAGTTCGCGCGCGGCCGACTCTTCTGAGTCAGAACCGTGCACTAGGTTCTGCTGAACCTTCAAACCCCAGTCGCGACCAAGGTCACCACGAATGGTGCCAGGTGCTGCAACGGTTGGGTCTGTCGCACCGGCAAGCGAACGGAAGCCCTCGATTACTCGGTGACCTTCAAGCTTGATTGCAACCACATCGCCGCTAGACATGAACTCAACCAGTGGTTCAAAAAATGGCTTGCCCTCGTGCTCGGCGTAGTGCTCGTGCAAAAGAGCGGTTGACGGAGTGAACTTCTTCAGATCGGCAACAACGTAGCCCTTTGCTTCTAGGCGAGAAATAATTTCACCAATCAGGTTGCGCTTAACTGCATCTGGCTTAAGTAGTACAAGAGTCTGCTGTGACATTACTGTTCCTCCGAATTTGCCTGGCGCTCAAGTGCCGCGCGTGCTTTATCAATTGTGCCACCGGCAATCATTGCCCAGGCCCAAAGACATACAAAAATTCCACCGATCACGTACATCAGCGGCACCCAGATTCCCAGCGCTACAACAACGAGCTGCAAGAACCAACCCCAGCCGTAGGAAAACTTTTTTCCAAGAATTGCCGGAGTGAGAATCAACAAGAATGACAGAGATAGGCCAATGGCCCACACGGTTGGGCCGTCGGCAACCTTTAGACCAAAGGCAACCAGCATTGCAAAGAAGACCACGAATGATTCAAATGCCATAAGCATTGAACCCAAAGTTCGCTTGGTTGATTTATTACGCATCTTGCTCCGCCTCTATTTGCTTCAATTTCAATACCTGGCCAACCAGGGTGACCGAACCGGTAACCACGATTGCATTTCCCAAAGTGGCTGGCAGTAACTTAGCCGCCTCGGCCAGCGCCCACTGCGGGTTGGCTTGCACGTGCACGCGGTCACCGCCAAAAATCTCGCGAGCAAGTTCGGCTAGTGCTTCAGCAGGAATCGCACGGGCCGATTCCGATTGAGTGATGATGAACTCAACGAAGGTGTCATCCAAAATTTCTAACAGGGCACGTGCGTTCTTCTCGGCAAGGATCGAGACAACGGCAACTGCGTAGGGAGCACCAAAGGACTCCTTCATTGCCTTCACCAGCGACTTGGCACCGTCTTCGTTGTGCGCGGCATCAAGAATGGTTAGCGGCTCACGGCTCACAATTTGCAAACGACCCGGCGATGAGAAATCGGCAAATGATGCACGCACAACGTCATCCATGATTCGCTGTGCACCGCCACCAAGGAATGCCTCTACCGCGGCAACCGCAAGAGCGGCATTCTGCGCTTGGTATTCGCCATGCACCGGAAGATTTAGGTCGTGGTATTCGCCGGCTACAGACTTTACGGTCACGGTCTGACCAAGCTTGTTTAGCGAGGCCGCAGAGACACCAAAATCTTTTCCGAAGGTCAAGAACTTCTCGCCCACTGCTGCGGCACGCTCGGCAAGAACCTTTAGTGCTTCTGCAGGCTGTTCGGCACTCAGCACGATCGCACCAGGCTTAATGATTCCTGCCTTAGTTTTTGCAATCTCTTCGATGGTCTCGCCAAGGCGGTCCATGTGGTCTAGTGAGATTGGCGTGAAAACGGCAACATCACCGTCGGCAACGTTGGTTGAATCCCACTCGCCACCCATGCCAACTTCTAGAACCAAAACATCAACTGGTGCATCAGCAAAAATTGCAAAACCAAGTACGGCTAGCACTTCAAAAAAAGTTAGAGCGTCCTCGCCGACCGCCTCTAACTCGGCATCCACTAAACCAACTATCGGTTCGATTTCAGTCCACACGTTATAAAGGCGCTCGTCAGAAACCGGTTCACCATCAAGCGACATGCGCTCGTTTAGCTTCACCAAGTGCGGGCTGGTGAAACGACCGGTGCGCAAACCGTGTTCGCGAAGCAGGCGTTCAATAAATCTGCTGGTGCTGGTCTTGCCGTTGGTTCCGGTTACGTGTATTACTCGGTAGGCCTTTTGCGGATCACCAAGCAACTCGGCTAAGCGCGCAGTTGGTTGAATGCGCGGACGAATTTTGTTTTCCGGAACACGAGCAAGCAGCGCGTCTTCAACCTCTTTAGCTTTAAGAGCCCAGTAGTGCTCTTCGCTTAGGTTTTCGATCACTTGGCCGCCACAACTGCAACGTGAACTTCAACCTGCTGACCATCGCCAACAGCAACCGCATTCTCAAGCGATCCGGAACTTATCGTTTCAAGTTCAACGGTTAGGGTCTCGCTCTTTACAAGTTCAGAGTGCTCTGCGACAGCAGCCAAGACATCGTCATCGGCTTTTAGAGTCAACTTGATGCGATCGCTAACATCAAAGTCGGCATCCTTACGAGCCGACTGCACCGCGCGAATTACGTCACGTGCCAAACCTTCGGCCGCAAGTTCCGCAGAGACCTTGCCATCAAGAATTAGGAAACCGCCAGAAGGCAAGATGCCTATGTGGTCTGTCACTTCGGTATCGGTGTCATTTGAAGTGTCGGCAACCAAATCAATTTCGTATTCGCCCTCGATCAGCGCAATGCCACCAACCACAACGGTGCCTTCTACTTCTGACCAATCGCCTGACTTAGCCGCCTGAATCACTGCCTGAACGCTCTTGCCGATGCGTGGACCAGCGGCACGTGAGTTCACGGTTAGTCGCTTGATAACACCAAACTCGGTTGTTGAATCCAGAGACATCTCGACCAGCTCAACGCTCTTCACGTTTAACTCTTCGGCGATTATCTCGGCAAACTGCTTGAGTGCCGCAACGTTCTTAGTGACCACGGTAAGTTTTGCCAACGGTAGGCGAACGCGAAGGCTGGCAGCCTTACGCAAACTTGATGCCACCGATGACACTGTACGAACCTGGTCCATAGCTTCAACAAGTGCTGCGTCGTGCGGCAACTTGCAGGCGTCTGGCCATGTTTCAAGGTGCACGCTTCGACCACCGGTTAGGCCACGCCAAATTTCTTCGGTGACCATTGGCAGCAACGGAGCGGCAACGCGAGAAACAATTTCAAGCACTGTGTACAGGGTGTCGAATGCCTGAGCATCGCCCTCCCAGAAACGGTCGCGTGAACGACGCACGTACCAGTTGGTCAGCACGTCGGCAAAATCACGAAGGCTTGAAGCAGCAGAGTAAGAATCAAACTTATTTAGGTGAGCCTCAACTTCATTCACCAAGTCGTGAGTCTTAGACAACAGGTATCGGTCAAGTAGATCTTCGCTTGCGGTTGACAATTTGGCTTCGTAGTTTGAAGCGTTGGCATAAAGCGAGAAGAAGTACCAGGTGTTCCAAAGCGGAAGCAGCACCTGACGAACGCCTTCGCGAATACCCTGCTCGGTCACGATTAAGTTACCGCCACGAAGAATTGGGCTCGATAACAGGAACCAACGCATTGCGTCGGCGCCGTCGCGATCGAATACTTCGTTTACGTCCGGGTAGTTGCGCAAAGACTTAGACATCTTCTGTCCGTCGTTACCCAAAATAATTCCGTGCGAGATTGCCGACTTGAACGCCGGGCGATCAAACAGCGCAGTAGATAGAACGTGCAGTGTGTAGAACCAACCACGGGTCTGACCAACATATTCAACGATGTAGTCACCTGGGTTGTGAGTGTCAAACCACTCACGGTTTTCAAATGGGTAGTGTGCCTGCGCGAATGGCATTGAGCCAGATTCAAACCAGCAGTCCAAAACTTCTGGCACGCGACGCATTGTTGACTTGCCGGTTGGGTCGTCAGGGTTTGGCCTGGTTAGCTCGTCAATTACCGGACGGTGGAAGTCGCTTGGGCGTACACCAAAGTCGCGCTCCAACTCTTCCATTGATCCGTAAACGTCAATGCGTGGGTAGTTAGGGTCGTCTGATTTCCAAACTGGAATTGGTGCTCCCCAGAAACGGTTGCGGCTGATCGCCCAGTCGCGAACGTTTTCTAGCCACTTACCAAACGAACCATCCTTGGTGTGATCCGGTGTCCAGTCGATGTCTTGGTTTAGCTCCAACATGCGATCGCGTAATTTTGTGGTCTCAACGAACCAAGATGAAACCGCCTTGTAGATCAGCGGGTTCTTGCAGCGGTAGCAGTGCGGGTAAGAGTGCTCGTATGAAGCCTGGCGAAGCACGCGGCCAGCCGACTTCAAGTGCTGCGAGATTGGCTTGTTGGCATCAAAGACGTGTTGACCAACAAAATCAGTCACGATCGAATTAAATTCACCGCGCTCGTTGATCGAAACATAAGTAGGAATGCCGGCATCATTACAAACGCGTTGGTCATCCTCACCGTAAGCCGGAGCCTGGTGAACAATTCCAGTTCCGTCGCCATCGCCAACGTAATCGTCGACCAAAATTTGCCAGGCGTTATCGGTGTTGAATTTTTCAGCATCAACGTAGTAATCAAACAGGCGCTCGTACTTAATTCCGGCGAGCGCAGATCCCTTGATGGTTTCTGAAATCGCGGCAACGGCATCTTCAGCTGTCTCGTAGCCAAGATCCTTGGCGTAGCCACCAACCAGCGACTTAGACAACAGGTACTTGGTGCCCTCCGCGCCACCATCGCCGGCACCGGCCGCACCCGCAGGCACAATCGCGTATTCGATCTCTGGCCCTACGGCGAGCGCGAAGTTAGTTGGCAGTGTCCAAGGAGTTGTGGTCCAGGCAAGTAGACGAACGCCCTCTAGCTTCTGCCCCGCCGAAACCGGGAAGGTCACGGTGAGGGTTTGGTCCTGACGGTTCTTGTAAACCTCGTCGTCCATGCGCAGTTCGTGGTTAGACAACGGAGTCTCACAGCGCCAGCAGTACGCCAGCACTTTGAAGCCCTCGTAGATTAGACCCTTCTTATACAGCTCACTAAACGCCCACAACACGCTCTCGGTGTAATCGGTGTCTAGGGTCTTGTAGTCATTATCAAAATCAACCCAGCGTGCCTGGCGGGTAATGTACGAACGCCACTCCTCTGTGTACTTCAACACCGATGTGCGACAGTAATCGTTGAATTTGTCGATGCCGTACTTCTCGATCTCTGGGCGACCAGAGATACCAAGCTGACGCTCAGCCTCTACCTCGGCAGGAAGACCATGGGTATCCCAACCAAAACGACGTTCCACGCGGTAACCCTGCATGGTCTTGAAGCGCGGAACCATGTCTTTGGCGTACCCGGTAAGCAGGTGACCGTAGTGCGGAAGGCCATTGGCGAACGGCGGGCCGTCGTAAAAGACGAATTCCTCGGCATTTGCGTCTTTGCGCTGGTCAATTGAGGCCTGAAAAGTGCCGTCTTTGGCCCAAAAGTCCAGAATCTGCTGTTCAACCGCCGGAAAGCTAGGGCTAGGGTTGACGCCCTCGCGCGCTGGCGTAGTTGAATCTTGGTTCTTTGGGTACATGCACGGCTTTCTAGGCAGTCAGGCAAAAGGGTTTCCGTATCTAATGTTAACCTGTTACAAACCCCTTTCTTGGAGACTTTCAGCGTGAATACTGCCCAAACCAGCTTCTCAAGCCACATCTTGGCCCCTGCCAACGCACCTGAGAAGGTGTCTGTCGAGGGCCTTGAAGAAAAGTGGGGCTTGGTCTGGGAGAACGACGGCGTTTACCGCTTCCGCCGCGAGGCAAACCGCGAGAACATCTACTCAATCGACACCCCGCCGCCAACCGCATCTGGTTCACTGCACGTAGGTCACGTCTTTAGCTATACCCACACCGATGTTGTTGCGCGTTTCAAGCGCATGAGTGGCTACGAGGTTTACTACCCGATGGGTTGGGATGACAACGGTCTTCCTACCGAGCGTCGCGTGCAGAACTACTACGGCGTTCGCTGCGATCCGACTCTCCCTTACGTTGAGGGCTTCAAGCCTCCGTTTGAAGGTGGCGACAACAAGTCTTCGAAGGCCGCCGATCAGGTGCCAATCTCGCGCCGCAACTTTATTGAACTTTGCGACAAGCTAACCGTTGAAGACGAAAAGCAGTTCGAAAATCTTTGGCGCAAGCTTGGACTATCGGTGGACTGGACTCAGACCTACCAAACCATTTCTCCTGCTGCGATTGCGGTTTCGCAGAAAGCATTCCTGAACAACTTGTCACGCGGCGAGGCTTACCAGTCAATGGCGCCAACCCTTTGGGACGTCACCTTCCGCACCGCGGTTGCACAGGCAGAGCTTGAAGATCGCGAACAGCCTGGCGCGTACCACAAGGTTGGTTTCGACGGCCCGGATGGCAAGGTGTTTATCGAGACCACTCGCCCAGAACTTTTGCCTGCCTGTGTTGCATTGGTGGCCAACCCGGATGACGATCGCTACAAGCACTTGTTTGGCAAGACAGTTAAGACTCCGCTGTTTGAAGTTGAGGTTCCGGTTGTTGCACACCGCCTTGCTCAGATTGACAAGGGTTCTGGCATCGCGATGATTTGTACCTTTGGTGACGTGACAGACATCATTTGGTGGCGCGAACTTGATCTTCCTAACCGCGCAATCATTGGCTGGGACGGCCGCATCATTGACGAAATGCCAGATGCAATTGTGTCTGCACGCGGAAAAGAAATTTACGCCGAGCTAGTTGGCAAGACCATCTTCTCTGCCAAGCAGCGCATTGTTGAACTGCTGCAAGAATCTGGCGACATGATTGGCGAGCCAAAGCCAATCACCCACGACGTGAAGTTCTTCGAAAAGGGTGACAAGCCACTTGAGATCGTTTCTACTCGTCAGTGGTACATCCGCAACGGTGGCCGCGATGCAGACCTGCGCGATCGATTGATTGCGCTTGGCAAGGACTTGAACTTCGTTCCAGACTTCATGCGCGTTCGTTTTGAAAACTGGGTTAACGGACTTACCGGTGACTGGCTGATCTCTCGTCAGCGATTCTTTGGTGTGCCAATTCCGGTTTGGTACGCACTCGATGCCAACGGTGAGGCAAATTACGATGCTCCCCTTGTTCCAGCAATCGAATCTCTTCCGGTTGACCCATCTTCTGATGTTCCGGCCGGTTACACAGAGTCACAGCGCGGTGTTGCTGGTGGATTCATCGGTGAGATGGACATCATGGACACCTGGGCTACATCTTCGCTTACCCCACAGCTTGCCGGTGGCTGGATCGAAGACCCAGAGAAGTTTGCCAAGGTCTTCCCTTACGATCTTCGCCCGCAGGGTCAAGACATCATTCGCACCTGGTTGTTCTCTTCGCTGCTTCGTGGTGAACAGGAACATGGCCAGCTGCCTTGGAAGAACGCTGCGATCTCTGGTTGGATTCTTGACCCTGACCGCAAGAAGATGTCTAAGTCAAAGGGCAACGTAGTTGTTCCTGCCGAACCGATTGATAACCACGGTGCCGATGCGGTTCGCTACTGGGCTGCCTCTGCTCGTTTGGGCACCGATGCCGCCTTCGATGAAGGTCAGATGAAGGTTGGGCGCCGTCTGGCGATCAAGCTTTTGAACGCTGCAAAGTTTGCGCTTTCATTCGAAGTTCCTGCCGGTGCCACTGAAGTTACCGAGCCGCTGGACCAGGCAATGCTGTTGGCGCTTGCCGATGTGGTTCGCGAAGCAACCGTTGCGTTCGATGCCTACGACCACACCAAGGCACTTGAGCTAAGCGAGAAGTTCTTCTGGACCTTCACCGACGACTATCTAGAACTAGTCAAGGAACGCGCCTACAACGCAGAGGGAACAGTTTCTGCAGCGCAGCAGGCATCGGCAACAATTGCACTTCGCAAGGCACTGCACGTGATGCTTCGTTTGTTTGCACCGTTCTTACCATTCGCTACCGAGGAAGTTTGGGGCTGGTGGCAAAAAGATGCCGGTTCAATTCACCGCGCATCATGGCCTGTTGCCGAAGAACTAACTGCGGGAATTGATGCCGGCAACGTTGGTCTGTTGGAACTTGCATCGATTGCGGTTGGTGGCGTTCGCAAGGCTAAGTCCGATGCCAAAGCTTCGATGAAGGCTGCAGTTGATTCAGCAACCATTGAGGCACCGGCTGCGGTACTTACCAGTTTGCGATTGCTAGAAGCAGATTTGAAATCAGTTGGCAAGATTCTGAGCCTGGCTTACGCCGAGGGTGAAGAAGTTGCGATGACTCAGATTATTTTGGCTGAAGTAAGCGAAGCTTAAGCACGCTTTAGGTTTAGCCAAGCCCAAACCAGCAAGCCGGCAATCAGAGCCCAGAATGCTGAGCCAATATCCAAAACGGAAATTCCGGATGCACCTACCAAAAAGGTAATCATTGCCGGAAGTCGCAACGAAGTATCTTCCATCGCAGAACTGAGTGCACTCACAATCGTGCCAATCAGAGCAATTCCGGCAGCAGCAAGAATTAGATCTCGTGGTGCCTGCAAAACGAAAACTGCTGCTGCTGCAGCCAGGGCAGCAATTACGAAATAAACGTAGCCGCCCCAAACCGATGCGAGCCAGCGACGGGCTGGATTTTTATGAGCGTGTTCATTGGCGTTTAGCGCTGCAGTGATAGCTGCAAGATTGAGTGGGATTCCGCCAAAAAAATTGTTCACCAAGGTGCCCAGACCGGTACTGATCATCACTTGCTTAAAGGGAACCTCGTAGCCAAAACTTTTCATTATGGCGATGCCAGGAATATTTTGCGAGGCCATCGTGACCAAATAAAGCGGAATACCGATACCCAAGATTGCTGCCAAATCAAAAGTAGGTACCACAATTTCAAGAGTCGGGGCTAACTGGTCAACGGGGATGCTGATTCCCAGATTTATTGCGGTCAAGCTGAAGACAATCAACATGGCTGCCGGGGTAGCCCAAACTGTGGCTAATTTATAAAGCACAAGCCAGACCAAAAGCGCTGGCAACACAATAATCGGAAATGTTGACACTGTCTTGAATGACGCAACACAAAAGTTGAAAATTACCCCCGCTAACATCGCAGAGGCAATGGGCTTTGGAATCGAAGAAACCAACCGCCCAAGGGTTGGCCAAAGCCCGGTGAGCAAAAGCAAAAGGCCCGAAACCATAAAGGCACCTACTGCGGTTGAGAATGGAAATCCCAGTGCGCCTGAAGAAATAAGTAAAGCGGCGCCAGGGGTGCTCCAGACAACGCTAATTGGCATTTTGAATCTGTGACTAAGGACAATCGAAAGTAAACCAAAAAGCAAGGTACTTGCCACCACCGCCGAGGTGGTTTGCGATTTAGTTGCCCCAAGCCCTGTAAAGGCAGATAGAGCGATTCCAAGTGAAGCGGCGGTTCCAGTAATTGATGCAACGGCTCCGGCAAGCAGCGGAGCGCGGTGATCAGCAAAGCTGCCGATTTTAGACATTTAAATTAGGCAGACTTTTCTTGACGAACGTTTTTGAACGGAACGGTCTGCGGCTCTGCGCCATCAAGCACAACGGCCTTGGTGATCTTTACGATTCCTTGAACTTCGCTGCCAGGAATATCGAACATCACCGGTCCAAGAATTTCTTCCATGATTGCGCGAAGGCCACGAGCACCGGTTTCGCGTTCGATGGCCTTGTCGGCAATTGCCTCAAGTGCAGCCTTATCGAATTCAAGTTCAAAACCATCAAGCTCAAACATTCGCTGGTACTGCTTGACCAGTGCGTTCTTTGGCTCGGTAAGAATCTGCATCAACGCAGGTCGATCCAGTGGAGTCACAGTCGCGATTACTGGAAGGCGGCCGATGAACTCTGGAATCAAACCAAACTTGCGAAGGTCTTCCGGTTGAACCTCAGTGAAGATCTCGATGTCGTCGTTCTTGCCAGAAATCGGAGCACCAAAACCAATGCCTTTCTTACCTGCACGCTGAGAAATGATTTCCTCAAGTCCGGCGAATGCACCCGCAACGATAAACAAGACGTTCGTTGTGTCTAGCTGAATGAATTCCTGCTGTGGGTGCTTGCGGCCACCCTGCGGCGGAACTGAAGCCACTGTGCCTTCAAGAATCTTTAGCAGTGCCTGCTGCACTCCCTCGCCAGATACATCGCGAGTGATTGAAGGGTTCTCTGCCTTGCGTGAAATCTTGTCAATCTCATCGATGTAAATAATTCCAGTTTCGGCGCGCTTCACATCAAAGTCGGCAGCCTGAAGCAGCTTCAACAAAATGTTTTCAACGTCTTCGCCAACGTAACCCGCCTCGGTCAGTGCTGTGGCATCGGCTACTGCAAAAGGAACGTTCAGGCGCTTTGCCAGAGTTTGTGCCAAGTAAGTTTTTCCGCAACCGGTTGGACCAATCATCAAGATGTTTGACTTAGCGATCTCGATTGAATCGTGATCCTTGCCAGCGGCAGTCAAGGTTCCACGTGAACGAAGACGCTTGTAGTGGTTGTAGACGGCAACTGATAGAGCCTTCTTGGCCTGGTCTTGGCCAATTACGTATTCATCAAGGAAACCCTTGATTTCGCGAGGCTTTGGAAGGTCAATGTCTTCAACGGTCTTGGCTACTTCGCCAAGTTCCTCTTCGATGATCTCGTTGCAGAGCTCGATGCACTCGTCACAGATGTAAACGCCTGGCCCGGCAATTAGCTTGCGAACCTGCTTCTGGCTCTTTCCACAGAAAGAACACTTAAGTAGGTCACCCGATTCGCCAAGCTTAGTCATGTAAAAACCTTATGCTCTGAATGCAAAAAAGCGGATGAGCCTCGCCCATCCGCTTTTTCAAGCCGTTTTGCTGCTAATTACTGAGCGTTCTTTCGTGAGGTCAGAACCTGGTCGATTAGGCCATAGTCAAGAGCCTCTGGCGCGGTAAGAATCTTGTCGCGATCGATGTCTTTGTTGACCTCGGCAATGCTGCGCTTGGTGTGCTTTGAAAGAGTCGCCTCAAGCCACTCGCGCAGACGCATGATCTCTTTTGCCTGAATCTCAATGTCTGATGCCTGGCCACGACCAGAATCACCTGATGAAGGCTGGTGAATCAGTACACGCGCATTTGGCAGAGCCAAACGCTTGCCCGGTGCACCGGCAGCCAACAGCACCGCAGCAGCCGAGGCTGCCTGACCCAAACAAACAGTCTGGATCTGCGGGCGGATGTACTGCATGGTGTCGTAGATCGCGGTCATTGCGGTGAATGAACCACCCGGTGAGTTGATGTACATGGTGATGTCGCGGTCTGGATCCTGAGACTCAAGCACCAATAGCTGGGCCATGATGTCGTCGGCAGATGCGTCGTCAACCTGCACGCCAAGAAACACAATGCGGTCTTCGAAAAGCTTGTTATATGGGTCTTGACGCTTGAAACCGTAAGAGGTGCGCTCTTCAAAAGTAGGAAGAATGTATCGGGCTTCTGGACTTTGGAAAACGTTTGGATTAGTCATGCGAGTCTCCCTTAGTTGCTTCCAACGCCGGTGGCGCTTGCTGCGTACTTCTGAATGTGATCAATAAAACCGTACTCAAGAGCTTCTTCGGCGCTGAACCAGCGGTCGCGGTCACCATCGGCCATGATCTGGTCAAGGGTCTTGCCGGTCTGCTCTGCAGTGATCGATGCAAGCTGACGCTTCATCGACATGATTAGCTCTGCCTGAGTTTGAATGTCTGACGCGGTGCCACCAAAACCACCGTGCGGCTGGTGCAGTAGCACGCGAGTGTTTGGGGTTGCGTAGCGCTTGCCCTTGGTGCCCGATGACAGCAAGAACTGCCCCATCGATGCGCACATACCAATACCAACGGTCACGATGTCGTTAGGCACGTACTGCATGGTGTCGTAAATCGCCATACCCGCAGTGATTGAACCACCAGGTGAGTTGATGTAGAGGTAAATGTCTTTTTGTGAGTCTTCAGCGGCCAATAGCAAAATCTTTGCGCAGATTTCGTTTGCCATGTCGTCTCTGACTTCGGTGCCAAGCCAGATGATTCGATCCTTTAGCAGGCGGTCGAATGTGCTGCTTTGTCCCTTTGGTTGGTCAGCCATTGAAGTACTCCTAGTTCTTGAGGTTGCCTGTCAAAGATAACCGCAAAAACCGCTTAAACCTTGGCGTGTTCGCCCGTGGCTAAAGCGAAAACCCCGCCTCTAGAGACGGGGTTTTCAAATTTGTGGAGATTAGTCGTGGTCGTGACCTTCGTGGTCATCAACTGCACCAGCATCAAGCTTGGTGAATTCGCTTAGATCAACCTTGTTTCCCTTTGAATCGGTAACTTCAGCTGCATCAACAACAAACGCAAGTGCCTTGCGACGTGAAACCTCTGCAACGAACATTGGCACCTGGCCCTGCTCACTAACAGTCTTGATGAAATCGTTTGGTGACATACCGTACTGCTGAGATGCCTGAACCAGGTACTGAATTAGTTCCTGCTCATCAACCTTGATTTCTTCTTTTTCTGCAATTGCATCAAGCACCATCTGTACCTTGAATGACTTGGTGCTCTGCTCTAGAACTTCAGCTCGATGCTTGGCGTCTTCTAGACGGCCCTCGCCCTCAAGGTGACGGTGTACGTCTGCTTCAACAAGTTCGTCAGAAACTGGAACGTCAATTAGCTCAAGCAATTTATCGGTGGCAAGATCGCGAGCCTGGATTCCCTGGCCGTAAGACTTTGAACGCTCAATCTGCTTTTCTAGATCTGCCTTCAATTCCTTTAGGGTGTCGAACTCAGATGCCAACTGTGCAAACTTGTCATCAGCTGCAGGAAGTTCGCGCTCCTTCACGGCGGTCAACTTCAAAGAAATCTCTGCCTCTTGACCAGCCTTGTCGCCGCCAACCAGCTTTGACTTGAATGTAGTCTCTTCGCCAGCGGTAAGGGTGTCTAGCGCTTCGTCGATTCCGTCAAGCAAGTTGCCTGAACCAATCTCATACGAAATGTTTTCTGCAGAGTCAATGGTCTTGCCATCAAC
This sequence comes from Microbacteriaceae bacterium, assembly GCA_947454285.1. Taxonomy (GTDB): domain Bacteria; phylum Actinomycetota; class Actinomycetes; order Actinomycetales; family Microbacteriaceae; genus Rhodoluna. The sequence goes on from CANGJO010000001.1 coordinate 50,773, forward strand.
AACAGCCTTCAAATCAATAGTGGTGAAGTCACCCTTCTTAGCAGGGCGCTCAACGGTCTTTAGGCTGCCGAAACGAGCACGCAGTGCATCAAGCTCTGCCTCAAGTTCCTTGGCCTCAACCTTTACGTCGTCAACCTTTACCTTTAGGCCCTTGTACTCCTTAAGGTTTAGTTCTGGACGAACCTCAACTTCGATCTCAACGATCAAGTTACCTTCGAAAGTCTTCTCGTCTGGGCTCTGCTTGATGTCAGCAGCTGGCTGACCAAGTGGACGAAGTTTTGATTCCTCAAGCGCCTGACGGTAAACGGTGTCTAGACCATCGTTAATTGCGTGAGCAAGAATTGCCGGACGACCAACGCGCTGATCAAGAATTGCTGCAGGAATTTTTCCCTTGCGGAAACCAGGAATGTTTACGGTTTCGGCAATGTGCTCGTATGCGTGATCAATGCTTGGGCGAAACTCTTCAGGAGTCACCTCAATGGTTAGCTTTGCGCGAGTTGGCTTAATGCGATCAACAGCAGTTTTCAAGGGCTCTTCCTCTGAAAAGGGCCCGCCTCCACAAGGAAGACGAGCCAGTTTTATTTCATAAATTTGGTCGGGGTGACAGGACTCGAACCTGCGATATCCTGCTCCCAAAGCAGGCGCGCTAGCCACTACGCTACACCCCGGTTGTTTGAACAACCTTAGTGAGTCTATCCCATAGAATGGAGTGGTTGCGTCGGTTTTTGCGAAAAAACAGTCCAATACCCGCGGGCGTAGCTCAATGGTAGAGTCTCAGTCTTCCAAACTGATTGTGCGGGTTCGATTCCCGTCGCCCGCTCCAAAAGAAGACCTTTTATTAGGTCTTCTTTTTATTTAATCTGAACACCGATAGCGCTGCCCGGCTTTACGCCTGACAGCTCACGCACCAGTAAAGCTTGCGAGCAGCCATTATTTCCAAGCTGATGTTGGTCCCGCAGTTTCGGCAAGGCAATCCTTCGCGCTTATAAACGAAGTTGCGGTCCTCTTTACTTGGCCCTTTAGTAAATAGTTCATCGCGTGTGATCATGAAGCCGGTTTTTACGCCTACGCGCAAAAGTTTCACTGAGTCATTCCACAGTTGAGTAAGTTGCTCAACGCTCAAGGCGCTGCCGGCAGTGTGCGGGCTGATTCCCGCTCTGAACAGAATTTCCGCTCTGTAGACATTGCCAATTCCACTGATTACGTCCTGGTTCATCAAGGCCAGGCCTATCGGTGTTTTGCTTTTTGAGACGCGCTGAATAAAACGCTCAAGTTCCTTGCCACGAGGGTTGGGATTTAGCGGGTCTGGTCCTAGGCGTTGCTCCACGGCCGCGACCTCGTGGCGATTAATGACCTCGCACACCGTTGGCCCGCGAAGATCCGCCAAGGCATGTGGGTTGCTGAATCTGGCCCGAACCTGACCGGTTGCCTCAGGTAGTTCACCACTGTGCGATGTGAATGACCATTTGCCGTAAATGCCAAGGTGGATTCGCAAAGTTAGGTCGTTGTTGAACTCTAGGAACATCTGCTTGCCAATTGCGCGAGCGTTGACCAGGGTTTGACCAGACACCGATTTTGCGCCCGCGGCGAATCTACCCTGCGGAGATTCGACCGTTATTGGTTCGCCAGCAAAGAGTTCATTGAACTGAGTTGCCGTTCGATGAACGGTATGTCCTTCAGGCATTTATTAAAGGATGTCGCCAGTCTGCTCGTAGGTTGCGATTTTGCCGATGCGACGCACGTGGCGTTCATCGTTGCTGAATGGCTCAGATACAAAAAGTTCGATTAGGTGAAGAACTTCGTCTTGGCTGTGCTGACGGGCACCCACCGCGATCACGTTGGCATCGTTGTGTTCGCGAGCCAATTTTGCAGTGGATTCGTTCCACGCAAGGGCTGCACGAATTCCCTTTACCTTGTTAGCGGCAATCTGCTCTCCGTTTCCAGAGCCACCAAGAACTATTCCAAGCGCCTGAACGCCAGCCTGCTCATCGGCAACCACAGCGAGTGCTGCGTTGATGCAGAAGCTTGGATAATCATCAAGCGGATCGTATGAAGTTGGTCCGTGATCAAAAACCTCGTGACCCTGCTTTGTTAATTCACGAATTAGAAAGTGACTTAGTTCTAGACCCGCGTGATCGGTGGCAATGTGAATTCGCATGGCTTTAGTTTAAGCCTTGGACTTTGCTCGCGCACGTTCAAAGCTGCTACGTACCGTCCTAAGCACAATCGATGCCGCTAGCGAAGTGAGTAGTACATAGGTAATAGTCAGCGCCTGAAGTTGAGCACCAAAGCTAGTTGAGGCCGCAAGCCCGGCAATCACAATTGAGAATTCACCGCGGGGAATAAGGAACGCGCCGGCGCGCTTCCACGCCGAACCGTCAGACATATCTTTAGCAATATTCCAGCCCACATACATTTTTCCAACGATGCCTAGCGCAGCCAGTAACAGCGCCAACGGCAAAACCTGAATCATCTCGGCCGGCGAAACGCTTAGACCAAAGAAAAGGAAGAAGATCGCGGCAAATAAATCGCGAAGCGGTGACAACCTAATACGAACAGCCAAGGCAACCTCACCGGTCAGTACCAAACCAACTAAGAAGGCCGCTACCGCAGAAGAAAAACCAACAAGCTCGGCAGAACCAGCGGCTAATAGAGCGGCACCAAAAACAGTGAGCAAAAGCCCACCCTGTGCCTGGGTATTCAAAACTTTTCCAAGGGCGTTTTCACCCTTGAAGGAAATGATTAGCGCAGCCGCGGTGACCAAGAGCGCGACGGTGACTGAGAGGAATCCAGCGATTGCACCGGCACCGGCAACAAGCGTGGTTAAAAGCGGCAGGTATGGTGCCAGGGTCAAATCCTCAACAACCAGCACGGTGGTTACTCGTCTAGAAACCTCGGAACGCTGCCACCCAGTTTCCTTCATCATCTGCGAGGCGATACCTGAAGAACTCACGTAGGTCATGCCTCCAAGAACTACGGCACCAAGTAGTCCCCAGCCCAGCAAAAGGCCAATCACTGCTCCGGGAATTGCGTTCAAGAAAAAGTCAATTGCACCGATGGATTTGCGCTCCATGAATGCCGAAGCAAGGTTGGGTCCGGAGTGTTCCAGCCCAAGCATCAGCAGCAGCAGAATTGCCCCAAGCTGGGCGCCGGTATCAAGAAAGGTTTCGCTCAGATCAAGCGGAACGATTCCGCCCTTACCAAGAGCAAGTCCAATGGCGAGATAAAAAGGAACAACGGAGATCTTTATGCGCACCGCAATAAAGGCCGCGATGCCAAGGCCCAGTAAAACCAAACCAATTTCGGCCAGCGCCATGTTTTCAACCCAGGTTGAGTTTGTTGATTGAAATAACGGCCCCATGAGTCGATTATCCCCCAGAAAACAAGCGATTAGGCTAGCCGTAACAAACCCTTCATAAACGGAGTATTCATGCCAGGCGAAAATCTAACTCGAAAAGAAGCACAAGAACGCGCTTCGCTAATCAAAGTTTCGAGTTATGAGATTAATCTTGATCTAACCAGCGGTGAATCAACCTTTGGGTCTACCACCAAGGTGAAGTTTTCGGCAAACCAGGTGGGCGCCAGCACCTTTATTGATGCCATCACTGCCTCAGTGGAACGCGTTGTATTGAACGGTGTGGAACAAGACGTGGCCAAGGTATCCGACGGCGTGCGAATTCAGCTGAATGGTCTTGCTGCAGAGAACGAACTAATTGTCGAGGCAACCGCAAACTTCATGAACACCGGTGAAGGTCTACACCGATTCGTTGACCCGGTAGACAATGAGGTTTACCTCTATACCCAATTCGAGGTTCCTGATTCCCGCCGCGTATTCGCAGTATTCGAACAGCCAGACCTGAAGGCAACTTTTCAATTCAATGTGACTGCGCCTTCTTACTGGAAGGTGATTTCAAACCAGACCTCCCCTACCCCGGTGAAGATCGATGACAAGAAGTCGGTTTGGAACTTCAGCCCAACACCAATCATCTCGAGCTACATCACCGCCCTAATTGCTGGGCCTTACGTAGAGACCCGCAGCGAACTAACCAGTTCAAGTGGTCGGTTGATTCCACTTGGTGTATTCAGTCGCGCATCGCTTTCTGAGTTCATGGATGCGGACTATGTTTTTGAAAAAACCCGCCAGGGATTTGAATTTTACGAAAACGCTTTTGATCAGCCATATCCGTTTGAGAAATACGATCAACTGTTTGTTCCGGAATTCAACGCGGGTGCAATGGAAAACGCCGGTGCGGTTACCTTTACCGAGAGCTATGTGTTCCGTTCAAAAGTGACCGATGCCATCCGTGAACGACGCGTGGTCACAATTCTGCACGAGCTGGCCCACATGTGGTTTGGTGACCTGGTCACCATGAAGTGGTGGAACGATCTTTGGCTAAACGAATCCTTTGCCGAATACGCGTCAACTCTTGCGACTGCAGAAGCCACCGAATGGCACGGCGCCTGGACAACTTTTACCGCGCTAGAGAAGTCTTGGGCCTACCGTCAGGATCAGCTGCCATCTACTCACCCAATCGTTGCCGAGATCAATGACCTGGAAGATGTTCAGGTTAACTTTGACGGCATCACCTATGCCAAGGGTGCATCTGTACTAAAGCAATTGGTTGCCTGGGTTGGTCAAGAAAAATTCCTTGCCGGTGTTGCCAACTATTTCAAGAAGCATGCTTACCAAAACACAGAACTCAACGACCTATTGGTTGAGCTAGAGGCAACATCTGGACGCGAGCTGCGCAGCTGGTCAAAACTTTGGCTTGAGACTGCCGGTGTAAATACCTTGCGTCCAGAAATATCCGTTGAAACCGATGGAAAGATCAGCGCATTCGCAGTTACCCAAACCGCAATCGCCGAGCACCCAACTCTTAGACCTCACCGCATGGCAATTGGTTTCTACAACCTAGTGTCAGGAAAACTTCAGCGAGTACATCGCGTAGAAATCGACATCGATGGCGCACGCACCGAAATTGCTGAATTGGTTGGACAGCAGCAACCAGATCTTGTGCTACTTAACGATGATGACTTGGCCTACGCAAAGATTCGTCTAGATGACAAGTCTTGGAAGTTTGCACTTGAAAACCTAGCGCTGTTCGA
>CANGJO010000002.1 GCA_947454285.1 Microbacteriaceae bacterium
AAGGTTTTCCTGCTTTCTCCTAGCCACGTTGCAGTAAACAACGAAGACGACGAAACAGAACCAACAGACGATCTACTAGTTCGTCCGTAATTCAGGCTTTTAGATAGATATGGGTCTGGTTGCAGTAATCCTTTGGTGGCTGCTCCAGGCCTATTTCTTTGCCCTGGTCGCCCGACTTTTCATTGACCTGGCGCTATCGGTTAATCCGGGACTGCGACCAGCGGGCATTCTCTTGCCAATCATTGAAATCATCATGACCATCACCGACCCAGCCCTAAAGCTGGTGCGACGCATAATTCCACCGATACGCCTAGGCGCAATCCAGCTGGATTTAGGCTGGACGGCCCTTGTTTTCGCCATTTTCTTTCTACAGCGGTTGGTGCTATCGGTCGCCTAGGCACCGATTTCAAGGTAACCTTGCCTCTGAGGCTAAATCCCCACTGGCCAAAGACTATAAAGAGGTAAGAATATGCCATTGACTCCAGAAGACGTGGTCAATAAGAGATTCCAGCCAACTAAGTTTCGTGAAGGCTACGACCAAGATGAAGTCGATGATTTTCTCGATGAAATCGTTGTTGAACTTCGCCGTCTAACTCAAGAAAACGAAGACTTGCGTCAGCGCTTGCTGGCATCGGAGTCTCGCATCGCGGAGTTGCAGCGCAGTGGTGCCGGTCTGGTTGCAGAAATCAACAGCCCAACCGCCGAGAGCGCACTTGCACCGGCAATCGCACCTTCTGCGGTGAGTGCTTTCCCTGAGGCAACTCAGGACCCATCAACTCTTGACTCAAACAACACCAACAACTTGTTGCAGCTTGCTCGCAAGCTTCACGAAGAGCACGTTCGCGAAGGCCTAGCAAAGCGCGATGCTCTGATTGCCGAGGGTCACGCCACCGCAGCGCGTGTTGTACGTGAAGCAGAGGCTCAGCAGCGTGCCGACATGAGCCGCCTAGAGCAAGAGAAGGCTTTGATCGAACACCGCATTCAGGAGCTTCGTAGCTTCGAGCGCGAATACCGTTTGAAGCTAAAGGCTTACATCGAAAACCAGCTGGCAGACCTGGAAGAGTCAACCGCTGCACCAACCGAGCGACCAACCACAGCAATTGAGGGTGGCTTTAACTTTGGTGGTTCAGGTGCCGGTACTCAGGGTTACGATCCAAGCGGATTCAGCTCAAACAACTAATTAATTGACGAAACGCAATTCACAGTTCGCACGCCTACTTTGGGTGCTGGGTTGCGCTTGGCTGGTAGTTGCGGCAGATCAATTTGTAAAGAATTTCTTGATTGCGGCTCTTGAGCCAGGTAAGTCGGTTGATTTTCTTGGCTCGCTGGTTCGACTAACTTTGGTCTTCAACGATTCCGCAGCATTCTCAATTGGCTTTGGTGCAACCTGGATTTTCACAATTCTTTCAAGCGTCGCGGCACTCGCACTGATTTGGTACAGCTTCAAGATTCAAACATCAGGCTGGGCTGCAATGGCGGGCGTGCTGCTGGGTGGCATTACCGGCAACCTGATTGATCGCCTCGTGCGCGAGCCCGGTTTTGGTATTGGTCACGTAGTTGACTACATTCAGGTTCCGTTCAATTTTCCAATTTTCAACATCGCCGACATGGCAATCTTCATCATTTGCACACTCTCGGTGATTCGAATTATGCGCGGCGATCAGATTGGTCGCCAGCGGGTAAGCGCATGAGTGAACAAAAACTTCTTCCGGTACCAGACGCACTAGCCGGCGAACGAGCCGATGCTGGCCTGGCCAGGTTGATGGGACTTTCTCGTTCGGTTGCAGCAGATCTACTGACCGAAGGTCACGTCCTACAAAACGGCAAGGTAATTGGAAAATCCGATCGACTGATTGACGGCGCAATTCTTGAAGTCACCTTTCCGGAAGTTAAAAACAATCTTGAAATAGTTGCCTCAGAAGTTGAAGGCTTCAAGATCGTTTATCAAGATGAAGACATCATCGTGGTTGATAAGCCGGCCGGAGTTGCCGCGCATCCATCAGTTGGTTGGGATGGACCAACCGTACCCGGTTGCTTGCTTGCGCTTGGCGTTCAGATTGCAACCAGTGGCGCGCAAGAGCGTCAGGGAATCGTGCAGCGACTTGATGTTGGAACCAGCGGTTTGATGACGTTGGCCAAATCAGAAATTGCATACTCGCGACTCAAGCAGGCGTTCCGAGATCGCACGGTGCACAAGGTTTATCACGCGGTCATCCAGGGACTGGCCGATCCGCTATCGGGTACCTTTGACGCACCAATTGGCAGGCACCCAAAGGCTGAATTCAAATTTGCCGTGATGAACGATGGCAAGCACTCGGTGACCCACTACGAAACCATCGAGGCATTCAAGGCTGCTTCATTGGTTGAAATCGTTTTGGAAACCGGAAGAACTCATCAAATTCGCGTTCACTTCTCTGCATTCCGCCACCCGTTAGTTGGCGACACAATGTACGGGGCCGATCCAACCCTGGCTACCAAAGTTGGCCTTGATCGCCAATGGCTACATGCCGTGCGCCTAAGCTTTGAGCACCCAACCAAAGGCCAACAGGTTGAGTTCACCAGCGAATACCCGGCTGAGTTGGTGCACGCGCTAGAGGTTCTGCGAGGGTAGTCTGGTCTTCCGCCCAATCTGATTTTTAGGTTCGGTCCCACAGCAACAGGAAGGTCGTCGGCATGTCCGATAACGCAGGTAAGTCCGACTCATTCGTCCACCTTCATGTTCACACCGAGTATTCAATGCTCGATGGTGCTGCCAGAGTAAAACCATTGATTGAAGCCGCTGTTGAACAGGGCATGCCCGCAATTGGAATCAGCGATCACGGCAATAACTTTGGTGCCTTTGACTTTTACAAAACTGCCAAGGCTGCCGGCATTAAGCCGGTTATCGGTATTGAGGCATACCTTTCACCGGGCACACCTCGTCAAGATCGCAGTCGCGTTCGCTGGGGTAGCGGTGGCGAAGACGATATTTCTGGTGGTGGAGCGTTTACCCACATGACCATGTTCGCCGAGAACACCGATGGCATGTACAACCTATTCCGCATGTCTTCGAAGGCCTGGCTGGATGGTTTCTACTTCAAGCCGCGCATGGACCGCGAACTGCTGCAGACCTATGGCAAGGGAATCATTGCCACCACCGGTTGTGCATCCGGCGAAATTCAAACTCGACTGCGACTTGGGCAGTACGCCGAGGCCAAAAAGGCAGCCGGTGAGTTTCAAGAGATCTTTGGCAAGGAAAACTTCTATGCCGAAATCATGGACCACGGTTTGGATATCGAACGACGCTCGATGTCCGATCTTCTCAAGCTTGCAAAAGAACTAAACATGCCGCTTTTGGCAACGAATGACTTGCACTACACCCATGCCGGTGACGCGGTTGCTCACGAGGCTTTGTTGTGCGTGCAGTCCGGTTCAACCCTGGTCGACCCAAACCGTTTCAAGTTTGATTCGCAAGAGTTCTATCTAAAGACACCAGCGCAAATGCGCGAACTTTTTGCAGATCACCCAGAGGCTTGTGATAACACGCTTCTGATTGCCGAGCGTTGCAATGTTGAATTCAAAGAGCGTGAACTAATGCCGCGCTTTCCAGTGCCAGAGGGTTATACCGAGGCGTCTTGGTTTGAAAAAGAAGTTGCCGCCGGAATGGATCGTCGCTACAAAGGAAACATCCCTGAAGCGCAGGCCAAGCAGGTTTCTTATGAGGTTCAAGTTATTGAGCAGATGGGTTTCCCTGGCTACTTCCTGGTAGTTGCGGACTTCATCGCTTGGGCTCGTGCCCAGGGAATTCGCGTTGGCCCAGGTCGTGGTTCGGCAGCGGGTTCCATCGTTGCCTATGCACTTGGCATCACCGAGCTTGATCCAATAAAGCACGGCCTAATCTTTGAGCGTTTCCTAAACCCAGAGCGTATTTCGATGCCAGATATCGATGTTGACTTTGACGATCGTCGTCGCGGCGAAGTTATTCGCTATGTTTCTGAGAAGTACGGCGACGACCGCGTGGCCCAGATCGTAACCTTCGGAACCATTAAGGCCAAGCAGGCTCTCAAAGATGCCGGGCGCGTTTTGGCAATGCCTTACGCGGTTGGTGAAAAGCTAACCAAGGCAATGCCACCAATGGTTTTGGGTCGCGACATCGCGCTGAACGACTTGATCGACAAAAAGTCTGAGCGCTTCAAAGAAGCAGCAGATTTCCGCGAGCTAATTGAAAATGATGATGACTCGGCAAAGGTGTTTGAACTTGCGCAGGGGTTGGAATCACTGAAGCGTCAATGGGGTGTTCACGCCGCCGGTGTGATCATGTCGGCGGAACCATTGATTGACGTGATTCCGATCATGAAGCGCGAAGATGACGGCGCGATCATCACCCAGTTTGATCAGCCGCCGTGTGAAAAGTTGGGTCTGCTAAAGATGGACTTCTTGGGTTTGCGAAACCTAACTGTGCTTGATGACACGCTTGCCAACATTAAGTCCAACCGCGGTGAAACGGTTGTGCTTGAAGATCTAGACCTAGATGCAGATCAAGCAACATTTGAGCTGCTTTCTCGTGGAGACACTCTTGGTGTATTTCAGCTTGATGGAAATGCCATGCGTTCGCTTTTGCGTTTGCTAAAGCCAACCCTCTTCGAACACATCTCAGCGGTAATTGCTTTGTATCGCCCGGGCCCAATGGGTATGAATTCGCACACTAACTACGCGCTTCGTAAGAACGGCCAACAAGAAGTTGATTCGGTTCACCCTGAGCTATCACAATCACTTTCAGAGGTGCTTGATCCAACCTACGGTCTGATTGTTTATCAAGAGCAGGTAATGGCTGCAGCACAAAAGGCGGCTGGCTTCACGCTTGGAAAAGCAGACTTGCTTCGCCGTGCGATGGGTAAGAAAGACAAAGACGAACTAGATCGCCAGTATCAGGGCTTCTCTGAAGGCATGAAGGTCAACGGTTATTCCGACGCGGCGGTAAAGGCGCTTTGGGACACACTGCTTCCTTTCGCCGACTACGCCTTCAACCGCGCACACAGTGCCGCTTACGGAGTGCTGTCTTATTGGACCGCTTACCTAAAGGCAAACTATCCGGCCGAGTACATGGCCGCGTTGCTGACTTCAGTTGGTGATTCAAAAGACAAACTCGGAATGTATCTAAGTGAGTGTCGACGCATGGGAATACAGGTGTTGGCTCCAGATGTAAATGAATCGATCGCAGAATTTAGTGCGGTTGGCAAAGACATTCGTTTTGGTCTTGGAGCGGTTAGAAATGTGGGTCTCAACGTGGTTGAGGGCATTAGAAAAGCTCGCGAGGAAAAGGAAAAGTTCACCTCGTTCCACGACTTCCTAAGAAAAGTTCCTGCGGTGGTTTGTTCCAAGCGAGTTGTTGAATCGCTGATCAAGGCCGGTGCATTTGATTCGCTAGGACACACTCGTCGTTCGCTTGCCGAAATTTCTGAAGAGGCTGTCGAATCTCAAGCGTCACTCAAGAGGAATGAAGCAGTTGGTCAGGTTGACCTTTTTGGTTCTCTGTTTGACGATGCAATGGCGGATAGTTCTTTCGCAGGTTCCGTTCCAGATCGCCCGGAGTGGCCAAAGAAAGAAAAGCTTGCCTACGAACGTGACATGCTTGGGCTCTACGTTAGTGACCACCCACTTGCTGGTCGTGAAGAACAGTTGTCCAGGTACGCGCAGATAACTATCGGTGAAATTGCATCTAGCGAAACTTTGCAGGATGGCGAGACGGTAATCATCGCCGGACTTATCACTCAGGTAGCGCACAAGGTTGCCCGTCAATCGGGTAATCCTTACGCTGCCGTCACGGTCGAAGATTTTGAAGGTGAGATGCAAGTGATGCTGATGGGTAAGACCTATCAGGAATATGCCAAAAATCTAGAAGCGGATCAAGTGGTAATGATTCGCGGAAGTATTTCGCAACGAGACGACGGCAATAGCCTGCGTGCCCACTCGGTAGAAACTATCGAAGGCGGTGCCGATTTCATTCGTGGACCGGTAGTGGTTCGTGTTCCTGAAGCAGAGGCAACTCGCGAGGTGCTCGAAGAACTCGATCGTATCTTGCGCGTCCATGCTGGTACCGAGGAAGTTCACGTGAAGTTGGTTGGTGAATCTGGGGAGCGCTTATTTAAGCTTCAGCCAAAGGTGCGAATCACAACTGAACTCTACGGTGAACTCAAGGTGCTGCTTGGTTCAAAGTGTTTGAGCTAGTTAGGCGCCTTAGTTAAGCGATTTACCAGGTGCCATGTAATGACGCTGGTAGTAAAGCAAAGCGGGCGCTTCCTTGCCAACCAAGCCTTCAATTACGTCAACAATTACTACGGCATTGTTCTCAACGTCGTGAATGTCACGGATCTTGGCAATTAATGCAGATGTGGCGTCAGTGAAAATCGGAAGATCAAATGGGCCAACCTTCCAGTCATCTTTTGCAAAACGAAGAGTGTGGTCGGCTGCCATGCGCTGAGCAAGTTCTAGATTGCGCTCACCAAGAGTGTGAATGGCAACGTACTTACCTTTTTGCAGGCTTGGCCAGGTGCTTGATCCGCGGGCAACGTTGAACGAGGCCAGTGGCGGATTCGCACCAAGTGAGGTCATTGAAGTTGCTGTGAATCCGGCCGGCTTGCCTTCGGCGTCCAAAAGTGTGATCACCGATACGCCCGATGCGTGCAATCTAAAGCTGGCGCGCAGAGCCTCAGTTGGCTCTTTCTCTACTGCGAAATTTTCCATGACTCTTTTTCTCGAAATGAACTGCTAACTAGGCTACCGGTTGCTAGCCCGGCTCTAGAATTGCAACATAAACCAATTTGGAGGATCGGCTATGAGTTCCGCAGTTAACTTGCGAATTGTAGATTTTCGATCCAAAGCCTTTGATTCGATATCTGCAAATCTTGCCGTTCCGCGTGCCTCGCTGGATATCAGCAAAGCAACCCAGCAAATAATTCCCTTGCTCGAGGATGTTCGGCTCAATGGTGAATCCGCTGTAGTAAAGGTCACCCAGGAGCGCGACGGCGTTGACCCTAGGCCGCTGAAGGTAACTGCCGATGAAATGGCAAAGGCCCTAGAGAATCTAGATCTAACCCTGCGAAAGGCGATCGAAGAATCGATTGAACGAGTATTCAAGGTTTCTCGAGTCAACATGCCTCAGGACTCAGCTATGAAGCTTGCCGATGGTGCAACTGTTCGTCAGCGTTGGCAGCCGGTCGAATCGGTTGGCCTTTATGTGCCTGGCGGCAAGGCGGTGTACCCATCTAGCGTGATCATGAATGTGGTTCCGGCTCAGGTTGCCGGAGTCAAGAGATTGGCGCTTACTTCACCGGCTCAAAAAGAATTTGGCGGTCGACCACACCCAACCGTTCTAGCCACGGCAGCTCTGCTTGGCGTCGAGGACGTTTATTGCATGGGTGGCCCGGCCGCAATTGCAGCATTTGCCTATGGAATTCCGCAGATTGATCTTGAACCAGTAAGTCTGGTTACTGGACCGGGAAATATTTTTGTAGCGGCGGCAAAACGTGCATTGCGCGGAACTATCGGTATTGATTCAGAGGCCGGCACCACAGAAATTCTTGTGCTTGCCGACGCTTCAGCAAATGCCAGATTCATTGCCTATGACCTAGTCAGTCAGGCAGAACACGATGAGGCGGCGGCCTCGGTATTGGTAACTGATTCCGTTGAACTTGCCAATGCAGTAATTAATGAACTAACCGATATTGTTTCGGCCACTTCAAGCAGCACCCGAGTGCGAGCCGCTCTAGAAGGCCAGCAGTCAGCAGTGGTTCTGGTTGACGACCTTGAAGCTGGAATTCTTTTTACTAATTTCTATGCCACAGAGCACCTTGAGCTGCACACGCAAGACAATGAAGCTGTCTTGTCGAAAATCACCAACGCTGGCGCGATTTTTATGGGGGAGTACTCTCCGGTGAGCCTGGGCGATTACCTAGCCGGGTCAAGTCACGTCTTGCCAACCGGTCAACAGGCTAAGTTTGGTTCCGGTCTTGGCGTGCACAGTTTCTTGCGCCCGCAACAAGTGATCGATTACGACAAACAGGGTCTTCAGGCGGTTGCCCAGTTGGTTGCGGATTTCTCTGAGGCCGAGGGCCTTCCTGCTCACGGCGAGGCCGTGACCGCGCGCTTTGACGCATAAATAACCCAGCAATTACTAGGGGTTGGGCCTAGACTTAAAAAACAATCAACATCTAGGAGTGATTCCGGAATGTTCTGTCCTTTTTGCCGTTACCCAGACTCTAGAGTCACCGACTCTAGAACTTCGGACGACGGTTCGTCGATTCGTCGTCGTCGCCAGTGCCCAGAATGCAACATGCGATTCAGCACCACTGAAACCGCCAGCCTCACTGTGGTGAAGCGCAGCGGTGTGACCCAGCCGTTTAGTCGCGATCGCATCGTCGCCGGTGTTCGCAAGGCATGCCAGGGACGTCCGGTTTCCGAGGCCGACTTGGCGTTACTAGCCCAGACAGTTGAAGAAGCGGTTCGCGCAACCGGTGCTGCACAAATCGAATCAAATGACATTGGTTTGGCAATCCTTGAGCCGCTTAGAAAATTGGACGAAGTGGCTTTCATGCGTTTCGCCAGTGTTTATCAGGGTTGGGAAACCTTGGAAGACTTTGAAGCTGCAATCAACATCCTTAAGGTTGGTCGCGAAGAGCGTGAGTCTTCCGACGCTCAATCTGCGCAAGACCAAAACAACTAACAAAACCGAATTCTTGAATAGGTAAATTACTTTTTGCTGTATCGCGCAATTTTCAAAATAGTTTTCGCTCGCATGGATGCCGAGCAGGCTCACCATTTGGTTATGTTCGCAATCCGCGTTGCGGGCAGTCTGGGTATCACCAAACTCGCGAAATTGAAATCAACCGGTCGTGGTGCCGTGCAGGCTTTTGGTTTACATTTTGATGCGCCGTTTGGATTAGCGGCTGGATTTGATAAAAATGCTGTTGCCATAAAGGCACTTGGTGAACTTGGATTCTCACACGTTGAAATTGGCACCGTCACAGCAATTGCACAAGACGGAAACGAGAAGCCGCGACTTTTTCGTTTGATTCCTGATCGCGCATTGATCAATCGCATGGGATTCAACAATCAAGGCGCGCAGGTAATTGCGGATCGCCTTGAAAAGCTTCGCGAAAAACATGGCAGCGCCTTACCGGTTATCGGTGTGAATATTGGCAAGTCCAAAGTGGTTGACGTTGAGTTAGCCCACGAGGATTACCGCAAGAGCGCAAGGTTGTTGGCTCCGCATGCGGACTATCTAGCCGTAAATGTTTCCTCTCCAAATACGCCTGGCCTTCGTTCACTTCAATCAGTTGAAGCACTAGAACCAATTCTGCAAGCCGTGATTCAGGAAGCAAAGGGTAAGCCAGTGCTCGTGAAGATTGCTCCGGATCTTGCTAACGAAGATATTGCCGCGGTTGCCGACCTTGCCCTGGATCTTGGATTAGCCGGCGTGATTGCAACCAACACCACGATTGGTCGCCATAACTTAAAGACCGATTCTGCCAAGGTAGTTGCAGCCGGTGCCGGTGGATTATCTGGTGCGCCATTGAAAGAGCGTTCCCTAGAAGTATTGCGATTGCTGCACGCACGCATGAATGGCAGGGCCGCAATTATTTCCGTTGGTGGAATAGAAACCGCTCAAGAGGCAGCTGAACGTTTGGCCAACGGTGCCACCCTGGTACAGGGCTATACCGGTTGGATTTACACCGGACCGCTTTGGGCGCGAAGCATAAATAAGGAACTAACCAAATAAAAAAATCCCTCCGATTAATCGGAGGGATTTTTTCTTAAGAATTTAAGGCGTAACTTTTGTTCCGCGCTTTACCTGTGGCTTCGGTAGTCGCATTGGGCGCATCTGCACTGAGCGCATGCCCGCGTACCACTTAAGACCAGACTCCACCTTGTTGGCTCCGTACTTTGCCTCTAGAGCGCGAACCGCACCACGACCAAGAATCCAACCGTTGATTGCAACGCCAATGAACAGGGTCCACATGGTAAGCAGGGTTGCTACCTGCACGACGTAAGAATCGATTGCTGAGATCAGAATTACCACCAACAGCGCCGGCATTACCAATTCGCCAAGTGAGAATTTTGAATCAACATAGTTGCGAACAAACTTGCGCTGAGGACCGCGGTCACGAACACCAAGATACTTTTCTTCACCGGCTGCCATGCCAATGCGTGCCTTGGCGCGTTCTTCACGAATTTGTGCCTTTTCGGCCTTGCGAGATTCAGGTGTCTTTTTGCCAACCAGTGGACGCAGGTTTGCTGCCTCTTGCTGCTTGCGCGATGGAGTTGCGCGACCTTTGCCGGTTGTTTTTGATTCAGTCATAAAGATTCCTCTGAAGTTTGGTCTAGACCTATAGATTACTGGTATGACCTTGCCAAATATCGCTGAGCAACAGTTGCCAGCTGCTAGTGATTTTGTAGCCAAAAATTTTGATGATCTTAAAGCAACGTTGATTTCGCTGGCCAAGATTCCAGGCATCGCCTGGGAGGCCTTCGACGAACAAGAACTTGAGCGCAGCGCAGAGGCCGTAGCCAAACTTTTTAGTGACACCCAGCTGTTTGACTTCGTTGAAATTCGAAGAGCGTCCGCAGATGGCAAGCCGGGTGCGCCGGCAGTGGTTGCCAAGCGCGCTGCCAAGAACGGCAAGCCTCAGATTTTGCTTTACGCCCACCACGATGTTCAGCCACCCGGCGATGAAACCGTTTGGCAGACCAACCCGTTTGAGCCAACTGAGAAAAATGGCCGTCTCTATGGCCGTGGTGCAGCCGATGACAAGGCCGGAATCGTGACTCACTTGGCGGCGGTGAAGACTTTGGCTGAATTATGCGGCCCAGATTTTGATTTGGGTCTGACGCTATTCATCGAGGGCGAGGAAGAAGCCGGTTCGCCAACCTTCAGGAACTTCCTCGAGGAAAACCAAGCCGACCTCAAGGCCGATGTCATCATCGTGGCCGATTCCGGAAATTGGACTGTGGACGTTCCGGCCCTCACCACCACGCTCAGGGGACTGGTCTCGCAGGTGATTGAGGTTTCCACTCTGGATCACGCGCTGCACTCGGGCATGTACGGCGGCGCGGTGCCAGACGCCATGCTGGCAATGATCAAGCTGCTGGCCACGCTGCACGACGACCGCGGAAACGTGGCAATTGCGGGTCTGGTTCAGGGCAAGGCTGATGAGCTGCCCTATTCTGACGCCCAATTAAACACCGATGCCGGCCTGCTGCCGGGCACCCAGCAGATTGGGGATGGCAGCATTTTGGACCGTATCTGGACCAAACCCGCCTTGACCGTGATTGGTATTGATGGCCAGACCGTGGCCCTGAGCTCAAACACCATGTTGCCCTCGGTTAAGGCCAAAATCAGCCTCAGAATTGCCCCTGGAGAGCAGCCAGAGCAGGCTTTGGCCCTGCTAAAGGCCCATTTAGAGGCACATTTGCCGTTCGGGGCAAGGATTTCCTATGGCGAAACCGAGCTGGGTAAGCCGTTTGCCCAAACCCAGGATGGCTGGGCGAAAGGCCTGGCCGAACAGGCTCTCGGCGCCGCCTGGGGCACAAAATCGGTGAATATCGGGATCGGCGGGTCAATCCCGTTCATAGCGGACTTAACTCAGGTCTTTCCGGACGCCCAAATCCTGGTAACCGGGGTAGAAGACCCAGATTCCAGGGCCCACAGTCCAAACGAGTCCGTGGATCTGGCAATGCTGCAAAAGGCCATGGTAGCCGAGGCGATTTTCCTGGTTTCGGGGAATGCTAAACCGGGCCAATAAGTTAGTCTTAGAGCAGTTTCAAGCTACAGAAAGGGGTCAAAATGACTCAAACCTTAGAAACTGGAGTAACTCTTACCGAGCAGGCTCAGAGCAAGGTTCGTACCCTGATCCAAGCCGAAGGTCGCGATGACCTTCGACTGCGCGTAGCAGTGCAGCCAGGTGGTTGCTCAGGCCTGATCTACCAGCTCTACTTTGATGAACAGATCGCCGATGGCGATGTTGTCAAGGATTTTGATGGGGTAGAGGTAGTAGTCGACAAGATGAGCGTGCCTTATCTAGACGGCGCTTCAATTGACTTCGAAGACACCATCCAGAAGCAGGGTTTCACAATTGACAATCCAAACGCAGCTGGTTCATGTGCCTGTGGAGACTCATTCAGTTAAAACAGAAGACTTTTCCGAAAAAGCCCGGTTTCCGATCCACGAACCGGGCTTTTTCGGCATAAAAACCGCCTAGATAGCGTGTTTTATGGCACATTCGGCACATTGTCGAGCGTAGGATAGAAGGGTAACGATTCGATATCCGAAGGGTCGATTGTGCTAAAAAAGCGTGGTCTTAAATGGGCAGCGATGCCTGCCGCAGTGTCTTTGATGCTGCTTCTTAGTGGTTGTTCTGAGCAGGAATTTAGCCGTGGTTTCCTACCAGGCGTTCCGGGAGTCACCAATCACACCGATCGCATTACCGGCCTTTGGACCACTTCTTGGATCGTCTTGTGGGGAATCGGAATCATCGCCTGGGGCCTAATGTTCTATGCGATCATCGTTTACCGCCGTCGCAAGGGCGAGACCGGCCTGCCAGCACAGCTGCGCTACAACAACCCAATTGAGACTCTTTTCACAATCGTTCCGCTGATCATCACCATTGGTTTCTTTGCTTTCACCGCGCGTGACATGGCAGCAATTGAGCAGCCAACTGCAAACCCTGACGTGAAAATTCAGGTCATTGCTAAGCAGTGGAGCTGGGACTTCAATTACGTCAATGGCAATGTTTATGACTCTGGTGTTCAGTCACAGTTCGCTGGCGAAAAGGGCTCCGAGGCAGCGTTGCCAGTACTTTACCTACCGGTAAACAAGTCAGTTCAGATTGATTTGACTGCGCGTGACGTAATCCACTCATTCTGGGTTGTGGACTTCCTTTACAAGAAAGACATGTTCCCGGGACGCATCAACCACATGTACTTCACGCCACAGGTTGAAGGAACTTACAAGGGTAAATGTGCCGAACTTTGCGGCGAATACCACTCGATGATGTTGTTCAACGTCAAAGTTGTTTCACAGGCTGAATACGATGCTCACGTCGCAGCTCTTGCTGCAGCTGGCAACGTTGGTCAGCTTGATACCAAATACAACCGCAACCAAAACCTTCCGGGTGACAACCCAGAGATCAGAGGATAGGCACGATGGCTACCGCTACCGCAAGCAAGTCAACCTACGGAACTTCCAAGAAGACCAAGGGCCAGATCCTGGTTGATTGGATCACCACAACCGATCACAAAAAGATTGGTTACCTCTACCTGATTACCTCATTCCTCTACTTCCTTATCGGTGGTGTGATGGCTCTCGTAATTCGTGCCCAGCTAACTGCGCCTGGTCTTGAGATTGTTCAGACCAAAGAGCAGTACAACCAGCTATTCACTATGCACGGCACAATCATGTTGCTTATGTTTGCGACCCCACTTTTTGCCGCTTTCGCAAACATTCTGATGCCAATTCAAATTGGTGCACCCGATGTTGCGTTCCCTCGTTTGAACGCAATCGCTTACTGGTTCTACTTCTTCGGCTCATTCATTGCTGTAGCCGGCTTCTTCACTCCACAGGGTGCAGCCAGCTTTGGTTGGTTTGCTTACGCGCCGCTATCAAACACAACTTTCTCACCGGGACTTGGCGGAGACCTTTGGGTCTTTGGTCTAGCACTGAGCGGTTTTGGAACAATCATGGGTGGTGTGAACTTCATCACAACAATCCTGACCATGCGTGCTCCTGGTATGACCATGTTCCGTTTGCCAATTTTCACCTGGAACACATTGGTCACATCAATCCTGGTAATTATGTGTTTCCCGCCGCTTGCGGCAGCGTTGTTCGCGCTTGGCGCGGATCGCCGATTTGACGCTCACATCTTTGACCCAGCTAACGGTGGCCCAATGCTTTGGCAGCACTTGTTCTGGTTCTTTGGTCACCCAGAGGTTTACATTCTTGCGCTGCCATTCTTTGGAATCGTTTCAGAGATCTTCCCGGTATTCAGCCGCAAGCCAATCTTTGGCTACAAGACTTTGGTTTACGCAACTATCGCAATTGCAGCTCTATCGATGACCGTGTGGGCACACCACATGTACGTCACCGGTTCAGTGCTGTTGCCGTTCTTCGCATTCACAACAATGTTGATTGCTATTCCAACTGGCGTGAAGGTATTCAACTGGATCGGAACGCTTTGGAAGGGCTCAGTAACATTTGAGACTCCAATGCTTTACGCACTTGGTTTCCTAACCACCTTCATTTTTGGTGGTCTAACCGGTGTGATCCTGGCATCTCCTGCATTGGACTTCCACTTGTCAGACAGCTACTTCGTGGTTGCTCACTTCCACTACGTAGTATTTGGAACCGTCGTGTTCGCGATGTTCGCCGGTATTTACTTCTGGTACCCAAAGATGACTGGAAAGATGCTAAACGAGCGTCTAGGAAAGATTCAGTTCTGGTTGCTATTCGTAGGTTTCCACACCACCTTCTTGATTCAGCACTGGTTGGGTGTAATTGGTATGCCACGTCGCTACGCGACCTACTTACCAGAAGACGGTTTCACTTGGATGAACCAGGTTTCAACCGTTGGTGCGGCATTGCTGGCGCTATCTATGGTCCCGTTCCTTTGGAACATTTACATCACAGCTCGCAAGGGCGAGAAGACCACGCTCAATGACCCATGGGGTTACGGTCGTTCACTGGAGTGGGCAACTGGCACTCCGTTCCCACGTCACAACTTCACCTCGATTCCACGTGTGCGTTCCGAGTCACCTGCTTTTGACTTGAACCACCCAGAGTTTGCTGCGCCTGAAGCAAAGACTTCAGCGAAGAAGGGCTAACCTAGAAAATGAAGTTCAACGGTAATCTCTTTTACTTTTTGACTGCCTTCTACTTTGTAGACGCTGCCGGGTATGCAATCTGGTGGAACAACAGTAAGGGTGGCTACGAGCCAATCGGCACAGCGGCAATCGCGATGCTTGGCTTTATGTCACTTTTCCTTGCTTTCTACATTAAGAACACAGGTAAGCGCCAGGGTGCTGTGCCTGAGGATCGCCTTGATGCAAACATCGAAGATGGTGAATCTGAAGTTGGCTTCTTTGCTCCATGGAGCTGGTGGCCATTCTTCCTTGGACTGTTCGGTTCGATTTGCTTCGCAGCTCTTGCTGTGGGTTGGTGGTTGTTCTTTATTGGCTTCCCACTCGTTTTGGTTGCGTTGATCGGATTCGTTTTCGAACGCAGTCGTGGCCTATTCGCTCACTAAAAATATTCAATCAATTAATCCCGTTGACTTGATTGTCAGCGGGATTAATTTTTTAATTTATGGCTACTTTAGATTCTGATTAGCCCAAGTGACAATCGCGTCGTAGTGATATTTCGCAAGACCTGGTGCTACACCTTCGTAGGTATCTCGATATGGTGATGGCATGATGTAGCTCATGGCCAACGACTTGTAAGTAGTTTGAGTTGGCTTCCAAAACTGCAGGCAGAACTCATAATGCTGGCGAACTAAGTCTTGAATCATGGGATCGCTCGTTGCGGTGCCTGCAAGCATTGCTTCTTTGAAGCGTTCGGTAATGACTCCAAATTCGGTCATGAATTTTTGATTCTGTTCTTTGCTGAAGTTATTGGCGTACATGTCTGCATGATTTGCAGTTGGGTCTAACTCGCGCATGGTTTGAAAGGTCGCCTAAGCGAGATTCCCATCGGTGTGCTGATAGGTGATTTCGGCAATTTCTACCGAGTAACCCACGTACCACTCTGCGTAGCGACGCTTAGCCTCCCGGTGCACCTCGTCTCTGCGGAATATCTGCAGGGAATCGTTATCGGTGAAGTAGTAGTCAACGCGAATGGTGTCACGGTCGGGGGAGAGCCACTTTTCTTTGCGAATAAAACCTGGATTAGCGTTCGCGCGGGCCATAATCTCGTCGTCGAGTGCAACAAAGTCGTCATTGTGAGTGTGCTGCTTGAAGATGAAGGTCGCGGAAATCATTCACTAAGCCTAATTGACAAAAGAAAAGAGGCCGGGCACATTGCCCAGCCTCTAATCGGTAAAACTATTTAGGCCTCAACAGCCTTCACCTCTGCTGCCTCAACGGCATCGTGGTCACCGTGGTGGTGCGCTGCGTCGATTTCAGTCTGAGTCACCGGTGCAATGCGGTCTTCGAAGTAGAAGCGAGATAGGCCTGCACGTAGGCGCGCACGAAGAGTAATCTTTCCAGCTGCGTTTGGTCGGGCAAGGGTTGGCTGGTAGTCCTTGAAGTCAACCAACTTCCACTGCTCGAACTCATCAAGCGGCTCGTGAACCTCAATGTACTCACCGTGCGGTAGACGAACGATACGTCCTGACTCACGACCGTGCAGTGCGATCTCGCGATCCTTGCGCTGTAGCGATAGACAGGTGCGCTTGGCAATGATGTAAGCGGCGATTGGAGCCACAAACAACAGAATCTGCATTGAAGTTAGAACCTGGTTCAACGACATCTTGAAGTTTGTCGCGATCAAGTCGGTACCCGCACCGGCCCAAAGGACTGCGTAGAAGGTCACACCTGCTGCACCAATTGCAGTGCGGGTTGGTGCGTTGCGTGGACGGTCAAGAACGTGGTGTTCACGCTTGTCGCCGGTAACCCAAGCTTCAATGAATGGGTACGCAGCTACTACAACTAGGAAGCCAACTCCAACAATCATTGGCAACAAGATGTTCCATGCCCAAGTTACTCCACCAACGTGAACCTCTAGGTGGCTAGGCGCAAGACGAAGAGCACCATCAAGCCAACCGATGTACCAGTCAGGCTGTGTACCCGCAGAAACAGGCGATGGGTCGTAGCCACCGTAGTTCCAAACCGGGTTGATAGTGAAAGTTGCGGCGATCAACATGATCACACCGAACACGATGAAGAAGAATCCACCAGCCTTAGCAACGTATACAGGCATCAGTGGGTAACCAACAACGTTGGAATCCTTGCGACCCGGACCTGAGTAGTGGGTGTGCTTGTGAATTACCACCATGAACAAGTGGATCACGATGAAAACAAGAATCAACGCCGGAACTAGAAGAATGTGCAGACCATAAAGTCGAGCAACGATTGCTTCGCCAGGGAACTCGCCACCGAAAAGCAGTGACGAAGTGTAAGCACCGATAACCGGAATGCCCTTGATCATTCCATCGATGATGCGAAGACCGTTTCCTGATAGCAAGTCATCAGGTAGTGAGTAACCGGTGAAACCACCAGCCATACCCAAAACGAATAGCACGAAACCAACTACCCAGTTAATTTCGCGAGGCTTGCGGAACGCACCGGTGAAGAAAACGCGAAGCATGTGTAGACCGGCAGCAGCTACGAATAGCAACGCTGACCAGTGGTGAACCTGACGCATCAAAAGACCACCGCGAACTTCGAATGAGATATCCAAAGTTGATGCGTATGCGATTGACATCTCTGCGCCCTTTAGTGGACCGTAAACACCGTTGTAGATGACAGGTTCCATTGAAGGCTGGAAGAAGAAGGTCAGGAAAGTTCCAGAAAGAAGAAGAACCAGGAAGCTGTAAAGAGCAACTTCACCAAGCATGAATGACCAGTGGTCAGGGAATACTTTGCGGCCAAACTCCTTCAGGATGCCAGCTACTCCAACGCGTTCGTCAAGGTAGTTAGCGGTTCCGGCTAGGAAGCCACCCTTCTTTGGTGCTGCAACGGCATTACTCATTTTTAACGCTCCCAGAAGCTAGGGCCAACAGGTTCAGTGAAATCGCTTTGTGCAATTAGGTACCCCTCTGCGTCAACTGTGATTGGCAGCTGTGGCAGTGGGCGAGATGCAGGGCCAAAAATAACCTTGCAAGCATCGGTCACGTCAAAGGTTGACTGGTGACATGGGCAAAGCAGGTGGTGTGTCTGCTGCTCGTAAAGAGCAACCGGGCAACCAACGTGAGTACAAATCTTTGAGTAAGCAACGATGCCGTCGTATGACCAGCTCTTGCGCTCATCCGATTCTTTTAGATCGGCTGGATCAAGGCGAACCAAAAGAACCGCAGCCTTAGCTTTTTCTTCAAGCTTGCCGTGCTCTAGTTCACTTAGACCCTCAGGAATTACGTGGAACACAGAACCAAGAGTCACATCCGAAGCCTTGATTGGGGTACCGGTTGGGTCTTTAGCAAGACGGGTACCCTTCTTCCACATGGTGTGGCGAAGAGTGTCACCCGGGTTTGGTCCGAGGTCACCAAAAATCATGATTGCTGGAAGCGGGAACAAAGCCAGCGCACCGTATAGCGAACGGCGAATCAACTTGCGGCGGCTAAAACCTGATTCTGAATCTGCAAGCTTGATGATCTCAACAGCGCGAGCGCGAACTTCTTCTGAACCGCGAGTCTGGTGACGTTCTTCTGAAACTTCAGCATCCGGCATCAAGGTCTTTGCCCAGTGGACTGCACCGATTCCAATACCAAACAAACCTAGGGTGATTCCAAGACCTAGTAGGAGAGTGTTGTTGCGAACGGTGCCAAGTGCCTCGGTGATTGGGAAGGCAAAGTAGGCGTAAACCGCAAATGCGCTGCCGGCGATAGACACCAGGAACAATGCAGCAACCTGACGAGCGGCTGCCTTTTCGTGCTTGACGCTCTTATCGGTCATGCGAGTACGGTGTGGCTCTAGACCCGGGTCTCGCACAGCGTCTGGAGCAATAACGGCTAGGCCGCCTTCGTACTCGTGCTCTGCGTTGTGTGAACCGGACTTCGCCAGCTTCTTTTCGCTCACTCTAAATTGCTCCCTTGTAGAAACTTCGTTGTTATAGCTTTAGTTTGACTTGG
This sequence comes from Microbacteriaceae bacterium, assembly GCA_947454285.1. Lineage (GTDB taxonomy): Bacteria > Actinomycetota > Actinomycetes > Actinomycetales > Microbacteriaceae > Rhodoluna. The sequence goes on from CANGJO010000002.1 coordinate 18,813, forward strand.
CGCCAAGCCAGATGGTGATTGCAATGATGAAGCCGAGAATGAAAATCCAGGTGAATAGTCCCTCAACAACAGGGCCTAGGTTCGCTAGTTCATAACCACCGGCAGAAGGGTTTTCTTCCACAAACTTTAGGTAAGTGATGATGTCTTTCTTGTCCTTAGGGGTCAAGTTGGCATCGTTGAAAACAGGCATGTTTTGTGGTCCGGTCAACATTGCCTCGTAAACGTGATCCGCAGGAACACCCTTGAGTGCGGGTGCGTACTTACCCTCAGTCAAAGCACCACCGGCGCCAACCGCGTTGTGACACATTGCACAGTTGATTCGGAACAGTTCGCCACCGCGAGTTGCGTCACCGTTTGCAGCAATCATTTCCTCAGTAGGAACATCAGGGCCGTTGCCAAGAGTAGTTGCGTAAGCAACAAGCGCATCGATCTGCTCATCGGTGAACTGCTTCTTCTTAACCTGAAGCTGCGGACCTGAAGCCTGACCAGGCATGCGACCTGAGTCAACCTGGAATTCAACAGCGGCACCACCAACACCGATAAGGCTTGGTGCTGCCTTGGTGCCCTCGGCATTTTTACCGTGACAGCTTGCACAGTTAGCTAGGAAAAGTTTGCGACCCTCGCTGATCTGGTCTGCGCTGGCAACTGCCGATACAGGCTTAACTGCCTCAACTGCTGCGGTTGCCGCCGCGTAGCCACCACCGGTAAGTGCAAGTCCGGCTGCCATCACGATAACGGCGGCTAGTGGACTACGACGATTTTTCTTGAATGCCATTTTTGGTCTTTCAGCTTTGTTTGAAAACTCTTATTTAAGGACGTAAACGATGAGGAACAGGCCGATCCAAACCACGTCTACGAAGTGCCAGTAGTAAGAAACCACAATTGCGCTGGTTGCCTCGTAGTGGCCGTACTTCTTAGCTGCAAAGGTGCGGCCAATCACGAACAAGAATGCGATCAAACCACCGGTCACGTGCAATGCGTGAAATCCTGTGGTGATGTAGAAGGCTGAGCCGTAAGCATTTGAGTTCAGGGCAACGCCTTCGGAAATAAGGGTTGCGTACTCCCAGCACTGGCCGGCAACGAAGATTGCTCCAAGCAGGTAGCTAAGGAAGAACCACTCAACAACGCCCCACTTAACAGGCGACAGGCCGGTTGCGCGTGGCTGAAGACGCTCGGCGGCAAACACACCAAACTGAGCGGTGAACGATGATGAGACCAGAATCAGGGTGTTCACCAAGGCAAATGGCACATTCAGAATTGTGGTGTCGTTGGCCCAAATTTCAGGGGAGTTGGCTCGAAGGCTAAAGTACATAGCGAACAGACCGGCAAAGAACATCACCTCACTACCAAGCCAAACGATAGTTCCAACCGAGGTTGAACTAGGGCGGTTAATGACAGGTGCGCTAATGGTCGTCATAACTTCAATCCTAACCCCGCCGTCCCAGTAAATCCGCCCATTTTGGCGCGTCAGGCGATGGTTTTTTAATGATTTTTCCTAATCCTTATAACGCTGCACTGCATAGTTTCGCCGATAAACTTTGGCCTATGACTCAGTCGATTACCTGGCCGCAAATTCTCGGCAAATTAATTGCCGACACCGATTTGAATCGGGCGGAAGCGGCCTGGGCACTCGACCAAATTATGTCTGGGAGCACCGAGCCGGGATTAGTGGAGACCTTTTTGATCACCCTGCGTCACAAAGGTGAGAGCGTCGATGAGCTATCGGGGTTGGTCGACGCCATGTTGAGCAACGCCTTGAAACTAGACACCGGCTCCGACGCGGTAGACATCGTGGGCACCGGCGGCGACTTGCTGGGAACCGTGAACATCTCGAGCATGGCCTCAATCGTGACCGCCGCAGCCGGAGTGCCGGTTTTGAAGCACGGTAGCCGTTCGGCGTCTGGCAAGACCGGTTCATCCGAGATGCTGGAGTCGCTGGGGATTCGCTTGGATCTGACCCCAAGTCAGGTGTCAGAAGTGTTCAAGACAGCGGGAATTAGTTTCTTTTTTGCCCAGGTATTTCACCCGGCAATGCGCTTCGTGGGGCCAATTCGCAAGCTTTTGGCCGTACCAACCACATTCAACTTCCTTGGCCCGCTGGCCAATCCGGCCCAGCCAATCGCAACCTCACTGGGCGTGGCTAATCGCTCTATCGCGCCGCTGATGGCCCAAGAATTGGCGGCTCGCGGCCGCAGCGCCCTGGTTTTCCGCGGAAATGACGGACTTGACGAGCTGTCGACCACCTCAAATAACGAAATTTGGCAGGTTTCAGGGGGAGTGGTCTCCCAGACTGAGCTAAATCCGGTGAAATTGGGCCTAAATCGCGCCGAAACCGCAGACCTGATTGGCGGCGATGCCGAATTCAATGCCCAGGTGGCCAGGAACCTATTTGCCAGAAAGACAAGCGGAAACCTGGGAGCGGTGCGAGACATCGTTTTGTTGAACGCCGCCGGTGGAGTTGTCAGTTACCAAATGGCCAAGGATTCATCCAAAGCTGACGTTGATTTGAACATCAGATTCCAGGAGGCGTTGCAATTGGTGACGGCCGCCCTGGAAAGTGGAGCGGCAGAAGTGAAGCTGGCTGAATGGATCACAGCGGCCTCGCAAGCCAAATAAGCAATATTGGCCAAATAAACACTACTTGACATAATGTTCATTATCGGCGATAGGGATTCATTCCAGCAGGTGGCTGGTAAGGAAATCAACCAGACCTGGCGGACTCACCGACTCACCAGAATCCTTTAGCTCGCTCAGGCTCCACCATCGGTGTTCTAAAACATCACGGTGCTCGTCGTCAGTCCAGCCAGACGCATCCAGCTCAAATTCATCAACTTGCAACAGATAAAAATGATCTACGAACGTGTGGTGATTCACACCGTCGCCCCAGTCCCAGCGACCCTCAGTTATCCAGACGACTTCACCCAATTCCTGGGCGTTTGTGACAATCCCGGTTTCTTCGGCCAATTCACGCATGGCTGCCGCTAAAACCGTTTCACCTGCATCGATTCCGCCGCCTGGAGTGATCCAGCGCGGTGGCAGGCCAACCTCAGGGTCAAAGTGTGTTTTTAGCAGGAAAATCTGGCCATCTGGTTTACATAATATGACTCTGGCGGTCTCACGATGCTGGCCCGGCTGCATGGCTACTGAAGCTTCTTTTTCTCGTCGTATTTGAAGATTTTCAGCGACCACTGCATCAAAACACCGATGCAGACGGCGAATATCAGGGTTCCCTCGCGCACCTGCCCGCCCATCAGCCAACCGATGATCAAAACCAGAACCTCATACATTGTTCGGATTTGCCACAGCGGCCAACCAAGTAGTTTTTGGGTGCCGATCATCAGGCCATCTCGTGGCCCAGAGCCCAGATAAGACGTGATGTAAATACCTGTGGCTGTAGCCACAATCACCATTCCCAACAGGAACATGCCCAGGTTTGCCCAGTAGCTGTCGAATTTTGGAATGTGCGGGATAAATACGTCTGACCAGAGTCCAATCAAGATTGCGTTCAGAATGCTGCCGATGCCTGGTTTTACCTTCAGTGGAATCCAAGCGAGTAGAACCAGTGCGCTAACGATCACGCTAGCAATGCCGTAGGTAATCCCCAACTGAATTGAGATTCCCTTGGCAAATACGTCCCACGGTGGCAAACCAATTTGCGCCTCGACGATCATGGCCAGGCCAAGTCCATAGAACATTAGACCGATGTTAAGCCGGGTAAGTCTTCGAACGGACTTAAAATCAAAGCGCATTGCTAAAGCCTAGCCTTGCCTTTGACTTGAGGATTGAATGAACAACTTTCAGGTGTTAGCTCACCGTGGTTTGGTTTCGGAATTCGTTCCCGAGAACACACTTAAAGCATTTGCCGACGCCCTGCACGCTGGTGCCGATGTGATCGAAACCGATATTCAGTGCACCAAAGATGGCGTTCCAATAATTTTTCACGATGACGACTTGATTCGCCTCGCCGGCATCCCAAAGAAGATTTCTGAATCTACTTGGAAGGAAATTTCGGTGATCGACATAGGCTTCGGCAAAAGAATCCCAAGCCTTGAGAAAGCCCTAGCGGACTTCCCCACCGCCAGATTCAATCTAGACATAAAAACCAAAATGGCCGAAGCGCCGGTTGCCGAGGTTGTAAATCGTCTGCAGGCACAGAGACGCGTGTTGATTTCAAGTTTCAATGACCTTCGAAGCAAACGTACTTGCAATTTGGTTAAAGGTGGCGTGCGAACCTCAGCTGGCAGTTGGCGCGTGCTTGGGCTATGGCTAAGTTCTGCTCTTGGAGCCACTCCCCTCTTTTCGCTTCTCAGTCACGGCGTTGATGCTTTGCAAATCCCTGTTTCGAAATTTGGACTCCGGTTTGATTCAAAAAGATTTATTCACAAAGCTCTGGCCAACAAGCTTGAGGTGCACTTCTGGACCATAAATGATGTTGCGCAGGTGCGAAAGCTGAAAGCACTTGGTGCCACCGGCGTGGTCACCGATAACTGCGACATCGTGATTGCGGCCTTGAAAAAATAATTCACGACACTCCCTGTGAGTTTGCCAAAAAGTTTGCAAATGCGGGAAGATTGAGCGTTCACGCGGAGTTGTTCCTCGTCTAGCCCCAAAAAGGCGAACCAAACCAGGAGGATCAACATGGCACAGCAGACAATGCGCGGTATGCGACTTGGAACCCAAAGTCTTGAAAGCGAACGCGGAGTTAATTACTCGGCACGCGTTACCCACTCTTACCAGTGTGTAAACAATCACGTCTCTGAGATGATTTTTTCTGCCGACGCCGAGATCCCGCAGACCTGGCAGTGCAAGCACTGCACCGCGCAAGCCGTGCTACTTGAAAATGGCAAGCTGGTAAAGCTTGATGCCTCTGAAGACAAGACACCGCGTTCTCACTGGGAGATGCTGCTTGAGCGTCGCAGTCGTGAAGAGCTAGAAGAAATTCTGCAGGAACGTTTGGACTACATCCGCGCACGTCGTGCCGGTGGCCAAGCCGACCTATAAAAACCAATTGCCAGCAGCAGTGCTGCGGCCAAATTAATCAATAAATCGAATACCGGGCCAATCACCATTGCCGGTGTAATCGATTTTCTTAACGGCAGTTTGTCTAGCATGGCTGCAGGCTCAAAACTTGGCACCTGATCAATAACTGATCCATCTGGTGAGTAGATTGCCGACACACCTACCGTTGAAACATTAACCACTACCCTGCCCGTCTCGATGGCGCGAAGTCTGGCAAAGGCTGCCTGTTGGTAGGTTTCGTCACTGTGACCAAAATCAGCGTTGTTGGTTTGCGAAATGATTATTTGTGCGCCATCGCTAACCAGGCCTCGACCAATGTCGTCTACTGCGATTTCAAAACAAATCAGGGCACCAAGCTTGGCATCATTGACTTCAAAAATTCCGTCACGCGTACCAAAGGTGTAACCACGACTCACAAGCCCGATTAGGTCTGGCGCCAACTGATACCAGAAGTCACGGTCTGGAACGTATTCGGCAAATGGAACCGGGCGCTTTTTGTCGTAGTAGTCGGTTGGTCCGGTGCCCGGCTTCCAAAGAATTGAACTATTAAAAAGTTCGTCTCCGCGCTGAGTGATGGTGCCAAAGATCAGCGGCACTTTGATTTCATGGTTCACCAAATTCTTGATTGATTGGCTGGCGGTAACGCTGCTAAACGGGCTCAGGTCAGATGCGTTCTCTGGCCAAACCACAACATCAAGATCCTGAAAGTTGCTCTTCGCCTGTAGCAGTTTGGTGGCGGCAAGGTGATTTTGCAGAATCGTGCCAGGCGCCTCATTTGCAAAAAGTCCAGCGTTGGCATTGCCTTGTACTGCACCAATGGTGATTGAACCTGCCTCGGCCGAAGCCGATGGTTGCACAATTGCCGGAATTAGCAGAACGATGATCAGTGCCAATGCCGCTGCCATGTCTGGCAACATTCGTTGCGATCGATACTGCAAAATCCAAATCAACGCGATGGCACTTACTAGAGCAATCACAAAGGTGAGTAAACCTAATCCGCCAAGATAAACCCATTTGGCTAGATACGTATCGGATTGGGTCTGGGCAAGTCTTGACCAAGGGAATCCACCATAGGGAATTGAAATAGAGACCCACTCGCGTGCAGTCCAAAGCGTGGCAATCGCACCTGCGACAATCAGGTTTTTGAATTTATTGCTGACGGATATTTTGGCTTCAAGCCAACGCCAGACAATTGCTATTGCCATCAGGCCGATTGCAAAAATAGCCGCTTCAAGAATAGAAAGCGCCAACCAAGGCACCGGGCCAAGGTAAAGACTTAGCCATTCGATTTGGCTTAGGTAGAAGGCCAATCCCCCAATGAATCCAATCCCAAGAGCAGGCAGTGCCCTTGAATTCCGAATCGAGGCAACGAGAAGCATTACGGATAGAAAAATTAGTGGTGAGATGTTTTCGCGCGGAAAAGCCAAGCTTGAGGTCACGCCGCCAAGCACTGCGGCGGCAATTTTGAAGAGTGTGCCTTTTAGATTTACACGATTCATTGGTTATCCGTAGTAGGAGTAGGCAACAATGCCACGTTTAACTTTGTCAACCGCTGCCTTAGCGGTCTCGGCCAACTCCGGTCCGGCAGTCTGTGCCATTTGGTCCAGCACATCAATGATTTGTTTAGTCCAACGAATGAAGTCGCCGGCAAGTAGATCCGCACTATCCAGAACCGCGTCAAGTTTTGCGCCGGAGGCCCATCGGTGTATCGGAAGCGACAGGCTTAGATCTAGTGGCGCAGTTTGTCCAAGCTTGTGCGAGTGAGCAAGGTTTTCAAGATCGTCCCAAATTGCAACCGTGGTCTCCATGATTTCTTGGAAGTTTCCCTTAGGAATGCGTGGTTCCCACTCTTCTTCGCGTCTGGCTTCGTAAACCAATGCTGCTGCCATCGCGGCCAATCCGGCCGGGTCAAGCTTTGACCAAACGCCTTCACGAATACATTCTGAGATCAGCAGATCGCGTTCGCCATAGATTCTGGCCAGGGTCTTGCCTGCTTCAAGAACTTCGTAGTCGCCATCAACTTCGTGAATGTAGTTCAGATCAACCAGCATTCCGCAAATCTTGTCGAAGGTCTTGGCAACCTGATTGGTGCGTCCTTCAATCTGCGCGATGATGCCATCAAGTTCGCGGCTCAGTTTGAACCAACGCTCTCCCCAGCGGGCGTGAGCTTCGCGCTCGTTGCAAGAGTGGCACGGGTGTGCACGCATATCGCGCTTTAGTTGGTTGAGCCTCTGTTCCTGCAGGTGCCTGCCTTTTGACTGACGCAAATCCTTACCGCGTTCGGCACGCACTCGACCGGCAGAAAGCGCTCGCTCGATATCGGTCATCTCGCGACGCAAAGTTGCGTACTCAACGAAGTCACCCTGGTGACACTCCATTGCTTTTTCATAACCATCCAGCGAAACCTGTTTTTCGCGAATTCCCTTGGCAAGTCCAACGACAGAGCGGTCTGCCTGGAACTGTGCGAAGGATGTTTCCAGAACTTCACGCGCGCGTTCACGACCAAATGCCTCAAGCAAGTTCACCGACATGTTGTAGGTGGGCTTGAACGGACTGATCAGTGGATAGGTGCGCTTGCTTGCCAGACCCGCAACGCTGTTTGGGTCCATGTTGGCGCTCCACTGAATCACCGAGTGACCTTGAGTGTCAATGCCGCGACGACCGGCACGACCGGTTAGCTGGGTGTACTCCCCTGGCGTTAGGTTTACGCGGCCCTCGCCATTGAACTTGTCTAGGCGCTCGAGCACCACGGTTCGCGCCGGCATGTTGATGCCAAGTGCCAAGGTTTCCGTGGCGAAGACAACCTTTACCAAACGACGCAAGAAAAGTTCCTCAACAACTTCCTTGAACGCTGGCAACATACCCGCGTGGTGAGCTGCTACGCCTCTTTCCAAACCAGACAGCCACTCAAAGTAACCAAGAGTAGAAAGGTCTTCGTTGGCAATGTTGTAGCACTTCTCTTCGACAAGTCGTCGAATCTCTTGCTTTTCTTCGGTTGTGGTCAAACGAATGTTGTGACTCTGGCAAGCCTTAACGGCCGCCTCGCAGCCGGCGCGCGAGAAGATAAAGAAGATAGCAGGCAGAAGATCTTCATCTTCCAGAATGTCAACGATCTCTGGTTTGGAAATTCGGTGAATCTGTTTCAGCTGCATGCGCTGATTGCCAAAATCGCTTCGGCGACCGCGGTTTGGCTTATTGATTGGATTGCGCAGCTTGGTGGCGTGCATCTGCGCCAACTCTGGATTTACTCGCGGGTCCTTAGAGGCTTCGTCGAATAGTTCAAGAAGTTCGTCGTTGAACAAAACGTGCTGATTGAGCGGTACCGGGCGAATTTCGGAAACGATGATTTCCGTGTCGCCCCGCACTTCATCTAACCAAGCACCAAATTCTTCTGCGTTTGAAACCGTTGCGCTTAGCGAGACGATTTTCACATCTTTAGGCAGGTGCAGAATTACTTCTTCCCACACAGCTCCACGGAAACGGTCGGCAAGGTAATGCACTTCATCCATCACCACGTAGCCCAGGCTGATTAGCGAATTTGAGTTCGCGTAGATCATGTTTCTGAGCACCTCTGTGGTCATCACAACAATCTGGGCGTCTGAGTTCTGGTTGGTGTCACCGGTTAGTAGACCAACGCGTTCGGCGCCATAGCGTTTGGTTAGTTCGGCAAATTTCTGGTTACTAAGCGCCTTGATTGGCGTGGTGTAGAAAACCTTTTGATCTTTTTCAATAGCAAGGTGAATGGCAAATTCACCAACGATTGTTTTACCAGCTCCAGTTGGCGCCGCAACTAGGACTCCCTTGCCTTTGGCAAGCGCGCGACAAGATTGCTCTTGAAAAGGATCCATTGGGAACTTGAGCAGCTTGGCAAAGTTCTCAATTGATGGATCGGGTTTATTGGCCTTTGCCTTGGCGAATCGTTCTGCTGGACTCAGCGACTCATCAGTCATTTTGCTCAACAGCAGACTCTGGTTCACCTAATGATTCATAGCTCGCAAACTCTTTAGCCAACCTGCGTGCTCTGCGCTTGTCATTGAAATAAGTAATTGCGGCAGCGATGAAATAAAGCGCAACAAGTGGAATCATCACCAGGAACATAGACATTGGGTCGGCGGTTGGGGTCGCCAGGGCGGCAATCACCGCAATCACGAACACCGCAAGGCGCCACGACTTAAGAATGCTGCGAGCGGCAATTAAGTTGGCGAAGTTCAGCATCACGAGCACCACCGGCAACACAAATGCCAAACCAAAGACCAAAAGAATTCTGATGGTGAAAAGAATGTATTCATTCGCATTGATAACGTTTGCGGTCCCAGCAGGTGTGAATCCGATCAGCGTTGATACGAAACCCGGAAGCGATACCCAGGCCAGCCAGCAACCTACAAAGAACAGTGGCAGTGCCGAGAACACGAAGCCTAGGGTGAATTTGCGTTCGCGCTTCTTTAGGCCCGGTGTCACAAAAGCCCAGAGGTTGTAGAGCCAGATTGGACTAGCCATCAAAACGCCAAGGAAGATAGAGACCTGAAGTTGCAGATCAAAAGCACCGGCAACAGTGCCAATGTTTAGGGTTGCGTTAATTCCTCGACTATTGGCCAAATCAACAACGGGTTTCTGCAAAATTTGGAATACCGGTTCAAACAGGAACCAGCCGGCAACTGTGCCGGCAAAAATGAAAATGGCAGAAACAAAGAGTCTATTTCTTAGTTCTTTTAGGTGCCCACCCAGGCTCATCTTGCCGTCGGGGTTGCGTTTTTTTGCCATGAGGAATAGCTGTGGCAGCAACTAACTAGTTGCTTGAGCTGCCTTCGTCCTTCTTTGGCTTATCTTCTGACTTAATTTCGGTCTTGAAGATGCGCAGTGACTGCGCCAGGCTCTTGGCAAGTCCTGGAAGCTTTGGTCCACCCCATAGGAGCAAGACGATAACAAGAATGATGATCCATTCCCAACCGTTTAGTCGCATCAGTGGAACCTGCTTTCATTTGGGTTAAAACGCTTTAGAGACGATATAAGTCTACGCTGGCGCTGTTGCTGTTTCTTTACCTTGGACTTTTGTAACGCAATAAGTCTGGCTCTGGCAGCCGTTGGATCGGCCAAGATAGAGTCCTGAGGTCGCTCCAGACTTGGCTTGTTCTGCATTGCGTCGGCAAGAACCTGGGCCTTTTGCGCCAATCGTTGCGCTTGGTGCCCGGCTGCGCCGAGCTTATTGAACAGCGACTTCCCGATGAATCCAAATACCACCAAAGCCAACACCGATAGGCCTACCCAAACCCAGAACCACGTCCAAAAACCCATTGCTAGTCCTCGTTTTCAATCTGGTCGGCGGTGTCTTCGCCTAGAGCTGCGAGTGCATAGTTCTTCACAATTGCACGCGCCTCTGCTGGCGCAATCACCTTGGCTGCACCACCGTAGCGGGAAACCAACTTGCCCAGATTAGGCAGGTGGCCAACCATGATCTCGGCGCGAACAGTGCTGGAATCCACGGTTACCGGTTCGGAAACCGTTTTGGACTCACTGATCAGGCGGTAGCCCTCTGGCTGCACCTCAACGGTTACCGCGGTATCGGTAGCAGAAGCCACGTAAAGCGCTTCTTCGAAATCTTCAATCTTTTTAGCTTCGGCGCTTAGCGGTTCATCCAAGACTTGAATGGCGCGCATGCGGTCCAACTTGAAGTTTCTTACCTCTTTATGTAGCGGACAGTAACCCCGCAAGTACCAACCGTCGGCACGAGGATCAAGTCGCAATGGTTCAATGCTTCGAACTGATCGCTCACCCTTTTGGTTGATGTATTCGCAACTAATTTGGTTGCCTGAAATCATGGCTCTACGAATTACCTCTGCCCCGGCCTCGGCACTGCCTGGTCGTGACTCAATCAATGGGTTGATTCCGCGACTTCCACCTGCAGCCAGCAGCTCTTGCAACTTTTGCAGATCGGCATCGTCACTGAAGCCAGGAATCGTGGCTAAGTAATTCAAGCCAGCAGCAATTGCTGAGGCCTGACGCGTTGAAAGTCTAGGCACGTCGTCAATCACCTGATTAGAGATCAGAGACAAGACGCCTTCGTCTTCAAGTGCCTCAATATCGATAAAGAAGAACCACTCTTCGAATTCGTTTACGGTGGCTCGAGCCTCGTTGATCGAGGTGACTGCTTTGCGGATGTACTTAGCATCAAGTCCAAAATGCTCTGCCGCCTCATCAACTGAGACCGAACCGCGATTCTGTAAGTAGGCCACCAGGGCAAGCATGAAGTTGTAGCGATCTTCGCCGTTAAAGGAATTGAGTTTAGGCATGAGCGGATGCCACCTTCTCGAAACCGCTGCGAATCAGGTCGTTAAGTTCACGAGGTCGGACAACCTTGATGTCCAAAGCAAAGTCACGAAGTTCCTCGGCAAGCAACACTAGGTCCATGTAATTGAAGGTGACGGTATCGCTTTTGGTGCCAGCCCCGTCATCGAGGTGAAAGTGGAACCAGGCTTGAGAATCTTGCTTAACTTTTAGTTCACAGACTTGATTAGCGATGTGCTCTTGAAGCTGGGTTACGGCCTGACCAAGTTTTTCATCAGATGGTTTAGTAAACCGTGATTCAACCTCATTCACCTTCACAGTCTGAACTTTGGAAACAATCCTGCGAAGCAAGAAGTTGCGCACTTCCCCTTGCTCTAGATCAAAGCTTTGTAGAAGCCATTGTCCATCAACATTGTGTAGTGACCACGGTTGAACGTGGCGCTTTGAAACCTCACCATTTGGCTTGCGATAGTTGAAAGTAACTTCAACGCAATCTTGGATTGCCTCATTCAAAGGAATGAATGCAGGTTCACGGGTTTCAATGCGCGGAGCGAATCCAATCAAATCACTTGCTGCTGGTTCAACACCAAGCGCCTTTAGTCGCACCAGGGCCTGGTTTGCATCGGCCTCAAGGGAAGCCTGAGACCAAACCTGTGCCGCGAGTTCCAACAACTGAAGTTGCTTTGCAGTTAGCTCAGTGTGTTGCGGCCAAACGAAAGTATCTTCGGCAATGACATAGACAATGTCATCCGAGTCTGCGTTGGCGTTTGGTGTGAATACCTGGATGCCGGTATTTTTCAGATCAACTTTGTCGCGTTCGAACATGCGGTTGAGTGATTCTTCACTGGTGCCGCCGCGAATTGCTTCAATGTAGGCCGGAATAGATTTGAAAAGTTCGGCCTTGGATAATCCGCGTTCCGAGAAAAGCAGGGCGCAGGTCAGCTGTAACAGTCGTTCCGATTTATCGGACTTTGAAGGCTGCCACGCCTCAGCTGACTTTGCGCTCATGTCTCCCCCGAGGTTGATCGCTATTGAGCCGGGTTAGCGGCTGCCAAGATATCAACCACGAAGATCAAGGTTGAGTTTGGCGGAATAGTTCCGGCGCCCTGTTCGCCATAGCCGTCTGCTGGAGGAAGAATTGCGATGACCTGAGAACCCACGGTCTGTCCGGCGATTGCCTTGGTAAAGCCCGGTACAACCTGCTCAAGTGAGAACTGCGCTGGCTGTCCGCTGGTCCAGGATGAGTCAAAAGGTGTGCCGTCCCACAACCAACCTGAGTAGTGAACGGTCACGACATCGGTAGAGCCAACAACTGCTCCGGCACCCTTGATCAAAGTAGAAACACCAAACTCCTTTGGCGCTTCGCCTTTCACTGCGGTGATTGAAGGTGCGCCATTAGAGTCAAGCGTCACTGCTGGGTATCCAGCCTTTGCTGTCTGTGCTTCTCCGGTTGCTCTAGTCATGGTTGAAAGCGTATCGGGTGCAGCTAGCTTCTGGTCTGCTGCTGGCTGCGATGCGCAGGCTGCAAGTGAGAATGCCAACGCGGCCGCGGTGATGATGGTGATTGCTTTACGCACAGGTAGTCCTTTGTTTGATTGCTTCATTATTCTTGTTCAATTCTTGCTTCAGCAGCTGCTTCTGCGCTGCGAATGGTCTTGCGAAGTTTCTTGTCAGATACTTTGCGCTCTCCCATGTGTTCCGGGTTCCACGCCGACAAATCCTCGTCGCTAAATTCCGGCTTGTTCTTTGTCTTAAAGTTCGGAGCTTCCGAACCAGGCGCCATGCGTCGAGCAGTTATTAGAAATCCGGTGTGACCAATCATGCGATGCTCTGGTCTAACTGCTAGGCCCTGTAGGTGCCAACCACGAGTCATAGATTCAAACGCTTCTGGTTCGTTGAAGTGCCCGCTTGCCTTCAGTGCCTCGGCGAATCTAGACAACTGTGTCACGGTAGCCACATAGCCAACGATCAAACCACCTGGAACAAGTGCAATTGCGCATTCTTCAACGCATTCCCAAGGCGCTAGCATGTCTAGAACAATTCGGTCAACTGTGCCAGGTTGCTTCTTAATCGGAAGCTGTTCCTGCAAGTCACCGATATGAATGTTCCAACTATCAGGAACGATGCCTAGGTTGGTTGCCACATTGGCTTTGGCGATATCGGCAAATTCTTCGCGTCGTTCAAATGAATCAAGCGTGCCATGATCACCGATTGCGCGAAGCAAGTACATGCTTAGTCCACCGGAACCCACACCAGCTTCAACTACGCGAGCACCAGGAAAAATGTCACCCATCACAACAATTTGTGCAGAATCTTTTGGATAGATGATCGCCGCACCGCGTGGCATCGACAAAACAAAGTCACTAAGCAACGGGCGGAAGGCAAGGTATTCGATTCCGGTTTGGTTCAAAATCACCGAACCCTCTGGCTTGCCGATGATGTCATCGTGCAGCAGATCGCCGCGGTGCGTGCCAAACTTGTCGCCAGCGCGCAAGGTGATGGTGTTTAGTCTTCCCTTTGGCCCGGTCAGCTGAACGCGATCGCCTTCGCGGAACGGCCCGGTGGGCAGCTTGGCCTTTGAAATTGGCTGGTTCATTCGTTCCTAACTAAAAAGTTTCTGTAAGTCTTTGACGCGAACTCCCTCGAGAGTTGGCCAAAGAATTCTGCCGGGGATCATTGGAATCTCAATGAAGTTTGGAATACCAACCGCCTTGGTGCCGGCTGCTTCAGCAGAGCGCAATCCGGTGTTGGAATCCTCGAAAGCCACACAGTCTTCCGGGCGCACGCCCAGTGCCTCGGCTGCCTTTAGGTATGGGTCCGGAAACGGTTTTCCGCGGGCAACGTCGTCACCACCGATAATCACGTCAAACGCGTCGAACGGAATCTTGTTCACAACTTCGGCGGCCATTCGGTGCAATGACATGGTGACCAAAGCGGTTTTGATTTTCTTGCGCTTCAATTCGCGCAGCAGTTCTTGTGCTCCTGGGCGCCATGGAATTTCAACTTTCAATTTGGCCACTACCGAATCGGTTAGGTGCTGAACAATTGCCTCAGTATCCATGTTGCTGCCGATTTTGGCCTTGATGATCTTTGATGACTCGTAAAGGCTGTTGCCAATTAGGTCGTGACCGTCTTGCTCAGTCCAGGTTGCGTTGTGGGCTTCAGCCAACGATTTCTCGCTAGAAAGCCAATAGTGTTCAGAGTCCACCAATGTTCCGTCCATGTCCCACAGGACCGCAGCTGGCAACTTTTTTCCGAACATAATTACTCGATTTTACCTGCGTTGCTTTGCCCTAGGGTTTTAACTAGAAATAAAGCTGAAAACCTTAGGAAATAGTGAACATTTTTGCCGGCCGAACCCTCATTGTGGCCTTTGAGGGCTGGAATGACGCTGCCGAGTCGGCCAGTGCCGCTGCCAAGTTCATTGCCGAAAAGTTGAATGCCGACGTCGTTGGCACCGTTGATCCTGAGGATTACTACGACTTTCAGTTCACTCGCCCATCGGTGTCCTTTGATGGTGAGGGCAATCGCCAAATAAGTTGGCCAAGCACCGATTTGTGTGCGCCTGCCGTTGAAGTAGTTGCCGAGAACCCGCAGCTGGGCAGAATTCACGTTTTGCTAGGCGTTGAGCCTTCTCGTCGTTGGCAATCATTCACCGCCGAGGTCATGGAGATGATTGAAGACCGCGAGATAGATTCCGTTCTCTTTCTGGGTGCCATGCTGGCTGATGTGCCACACACCAGACCCATATCGGTGTCTGCGACTAGTCAGAACGAACGTGCTCGCAACGAATTTAATCTAGAGCGCAGCCACTACGAGGGTCCGGTTGGCATTCTTAGCGTTTTGGGAATTGCCCTTGAGAAGGCAGGAATACCAAGCGTGGCGCTTTGGGCCTCTGTGCCGCACTACGTGCACAACACTCCTTCGCCTAAAGCAACCCTGGCCCTGTTGGTAGAGGCTGAGAAATATCTTGGCGTGCAATTCGAACACGGCAGTCTTGCCGATGAGGCCTTTACCTGGGAACGTGGCATCGATGAGGTTGCCGAAGGCGACGAAGACATGGCCGGCTACATTGCGCAGCTAGAAAAAAATCGTGACGAAGTTGAATCGCCAGCGGCTAGTGGTGACGCACTTGCGATGGAATTCGAGAAGTTCTTGCGTGCCTCTGATGAGACTCCGCCAGAGGGCGAAGCTAAAAAGGATTAGGCGACTAGTTGATTGGTGCTTAGTAGCACAATCAAAGCCACTCCAACCAGTATTCGCCATATCACAAACGGCATGAATGATCCCCTGCTCAGATACTTAAGCAAGCCAACGATCACTGAGAAACCAACTGCGAACGAAACCAACGTCGCTACAGCGGTTGCAACCAATTCAGCAGAATCCAAATCACGGTAGGTCTTAGCAAACTCGTACAGACCGCTTGCTAGCACCGCAGGAATTGCTAGTAAGAAGCTGTATCTTGCGGCAGCTTGGCGACTGTAGCCAAGTAGCAACCCCACTGATATAGTTCCACCGGATCGCGAAACACCTGGAATCACGGCAAGCGCCTGGCCGAGCCCAAATAGCAAGCCATGCCTTGTGGTCAATTGTTCGATTGAACGCTGACGCTTGCCAACACGGTCGGCAATTCCCAGCACGATACCAAACACGATAAGTGTTGCCGCAATTACCCAGAGGCTACGCAGCTGGTTTTCAATGGCGTCTTTGAAGACCAGACCAACCACAACCACCGGAAGCGAACCAATGATGATTAGCCAGCCAAGTTTTGCGTCGCGACGGGTATCGGTGTTTTGTTTGCTTCTGGCAAAGATAGAACCAAAGAAAGCCTTGACGATTCTGACGATGTCTTTCCAGAAATAAATCAGGACCGCGGCCTCTGTACCAAGCTGAATGGTGGCAATGAAAGCTGTGAGCTGCGGCTTTGGAATGTTGGAAAGCCCCAGAAGCTGTTGTGCGATTTGAACGTGTGCACTTGAAGAAATTGGAAGAAACTCAGTTAGTCCCTGAACGATGCCAAGGACAACTGCATCAAATGGATTCAATCGTTCTCATCCTCTGCCAAAGAAATTGGCAGATACTCTTCAAATTTTTCGCCCAATGCTTCTTCATAGTTGAGGAAAGCATCTTCGACCTGGAAGTACGCTTGCTCGACTGCAGGGTCTTCTGCGCCGCGACGTGATGAGATTGCTTCAAAGTGTCGCTCGAGTGAAGCGATGAACTGTTGTAATGCAATGCGTGCGTCTTGAGCCATAGCCCTAAACTACCTTGAATGCAGCCTGCAGGCTAGTATCTGCAAACTTTTTTAGGGTAACATCATTCCTTGTTACCTGTCCGGGTGGCGGAATGGCAGACGCGCTAGCTTGAGGTGTTAGTCCTCTTACGAGGGTAGGGGTTCAAGTCCCCTTTCGGACACTAAACCCTGGTCCTCCACGACCAGGGTTTTTCATTTAA
>CANGJO010000003.1 GCA_947454285.1 Microbacteriaceae bacterium
ATTTACTCATCGCTTAGGCGAGTCATTCCAAGGCTCAACGGAGTGTTGGCGGCGGAACTCAGAAGTACCCTGTTGGCGCTTGAACTTGGAAGCGACTTACCAAGCGAACTGGATGAACTGAGTCGTAGATTGCCGCAGCGACAAGTGGTGGAGTTTTGCAACAAGCTCAACCTGGCACTAAGGCGCGGCACCCCGCTGGCTAGAGTGCTCAGCGAGCAAGCGGAATCGGTTAGACAGGAAGTTCTCAATCAGCTCACCAAGCAGGCCGGCAAAAACGAAACACGAATGTTGGTTCCACTAGTGTTTCTGATCCTGCCGGTCACCGTGCTCTTTGCCATCTACCCAAGCCTGAAGTTGCTGAACATTGCCTATCTATAGAAAGGATGAAAGTGAAAAAGTTACTAAAAGACGAGGCCGGTGACGTTCCGGGTTGGGTCTTGATTACATTGATGACCGCTGGTTTAGTTGTGTTGATGTGGTCGGTGGCTGGTCCCGCGTTGAAGGGCGTGTTCGAACAGGCGCTTTCAAAGGTGGCTACCTTTTAGGTTCAGATGTTTAGGTCCAGTCGCGGTTCGGCGGTGGTTGAATTCATTTTGGTTTCGGTTCCGTTGCTTTTACTAAGCATGACCGTTGTTGCAGTTGGGTTATCTAGCTTTGCAATAGCGGTGTTGCGCGACAGCGCCATCGAAGGCGCACGCTATTCGGCACTTGCCGACCAGAATTCCAGTGCCGGTTGCATGCGTGCTTCGCTACTGGCAAAGCAGGCGATTGGAAAATTTGCCAGCGTCACCGCGGCTTGCGAATCATCATCAGATGGCATGGAGGTGGTAGAGCTTCGTGCACAGGTTGCGCTTTTTGGCCTGCTATCCCAAGACCGTGAACTTTATGCGATAAGTCAGGCACCCCGTGAGAACTAAGTCTCTAGGCTTCGCAGACGACAGGGGATCCGTTGTGCTTGAGTTTTTGGCCTTTGGTCTGTTGCTGCAGGTATCGGTGTTGATGTGGCTGATCAATATCTCGAACCTGCAGGGGCAGCAAATTGCTGCTGAATCGGTGGCAAGGCATTCGCTGCGCGCATACGTATTGAGTGGCACGCAACCACAAATATCTGCTGAGCAAATCCTTAATGACTTTGGAATCAAGCTGCAACCGCAGTTGAGCTTCACGTGTGAACCCGATTGCGATTCAACTGGCAGCATTGTGCGCCTGCAAGTTATGGTTGGCGCTGCAAAGGCACAGGCGGTGGCGGTTCGATGAACTCTTTTAGACTTCATAAGCTATTGGGCAATGAAGCGGGATCAATCGCTCCGCTGGGTATTGGCCTGTTTCTGTTTTCCATAATCTTTAGCCTCACCACGGTGAGCGCGGTATCAATGTTTATTTTTCAAAAACGCCTTACCACGCTGGCCGAGTCAACCGCGATATTTGTTGCGGGCGGCAGTGGTGACGCGGAGGAATTTTTGAATCTAACCGGAAAGCCAAATTTTGAGTCGTTGCAGTTAGCAACAAGCTTTGCTGGCGATCAAGCCACTGTCATGGCAAAGGCATGCGCGATGTGGCGAGCACCGGTAGTTACCGTGAGTGAGTTTGCCAAGACAAATATTTGTGCGCAGGCTGCCGCACGCGTTGGTGGTTAGCGAATGCCGTACTTAGGCAAGTAGTGATTCATCAGGTAAGCACCGATAAGCGCAAGGCCACTTACTGTAAAAAGCCCCGACGAAAGCCCAATTGCCAGAGTCAATACTGAAATAACCGGAGCCGCTGCTGCAATTCCGCCATCAAGCATTAAGCGGAAGGCCGCCAAGAATTCATTTCGTGCGCCCTCTGGTGCAAGGTCGGCGCCAATAGTAAGTACGAGTCCGGAACCCAATGCGTTTGCAACTGCCAGCGCGACTGCCACGATGGCAAAGCTAGTGGAGTCAGAAGTGAATGGAATGCAAGCAATTCCAATTCCGATTGCCAACATCGTAGGAACTGCAGCAAACCTGCGACCGTACTTATCAATGACCTGGCCCCCGTTGTAGAACAGAGCAAAATCAACAGCCCCGGCAAGACCAATGATCAAAGCGGTAACCGATGCATCGAGGTTAATGGTTAGCGCCCAAAGTGGCAGTGCAAGGTGGCGCACCGTTCTTAGGAAAGTAAGCATTGAAGATGCAACGCCCAGGGTGAGCAGTTTCTTCTTTTCGATTTTGGCCACTGCCCAAATTCCACCAGCGCGATTAGGAGGAGTGTTCGGCATTTTCTCTGGCTTGGTAGTTAGCAAAATTAATCCGGCAAGTGCGCAAAACACAACAGACATCCAGTAGATGTTTTGAATGCCAAAGTTCTGAATTATCCAAGCTCCAACCAGTGGGCCAACGAACGCGCCCAGGCGAAACATCCCACCAAGGATTGATAGCGCGCGGGCTCGATATTCTTTAGGTGCTGTCTCGGCTATGAATGAGTGACGAGCCAATCCAAAAATCGCGGCGGTCATGCCAAGTAGGAATACACCGGCACCAATCATGTAGATATTCATGGCAAATGCGGCCAGCAGAGCACCGGCGGAAGCAAAGAAGCCTGCCCAGATCATGGACATTCGTTCGCCAAAGCGGTTCACGATTGATGAAGCCGGAATATCGGCAACCAGCGTGCCAATCAAAACCAAACCGGCAACAAACGCTGCAGTTGGAATGTCTGCACCAAGCTTCTCGGCGCTGGCAGGAATAAGAGGAATTAGGCCTGATTCACCAGCTGCAAACAACACCGATGGCAAATAAACCGGTAGCGCAAGTCCACGAACCTGAAAAGAGGGCTTTTTTGAACTCACCTCTCAATTATGACGCTCACCTAAACTATTAGAGACATGGCAGACCTAGACCTCACCCAAGAGATTCGCGCACTTCGCGCTACCTTTGCGGATATTCAGCACGTGGTTGACGTCAAGAAACTTGGCGATGAGATAGTGGTGCTAAAGCAGCAGGCTGCTGACCCAAACATTTGGGACGAACCAGTGCACGCTCAAAGCGTGACCAGCAAGCTTTCACACGCTCAGGGGATGCTCACCAAGCTTGAATCGGTGCAGTCACGCCTAGATGATTTGGAAGTCCTAATCGAGATGGCCAACACAGAGGCCGATTCATCGGTGCAGGCTGAGGCAAAGGCAGAGCTGGCATCGCTACAGTCTCTGATCTCCGAGCTTGAAATCCAGACGCTACTCAATGGCGAATACGATTCACGAGCCGCGGTAGTGACCATCCGCTCCGGAGCAGGCGGCGATGACGCTACCGACTTCGCCGAAATGCTGATGCGCATGTACTTGCGCTACGCCGAGAAAAACAAGATGCCGGTGCAAGTGCTTGATACCTCGTACGCCGAAGGTGCCGGAATCAAATCGGCAACCTTCGAGATCGATGCTCCTTACGCTTTTGGCTCGCTTTCGGTCGAAGCAGGAACACACCGTTTAGTTCGCATGAGCCCGTTCAACGCAGCCGGAAAGCGTCAGACTTCATTCGCTGCAGTTGAGGTAGTTCCACTGGTTGAGCAAACGGAAGCTATCGACATTCCCGAAAATGAAATCCGCATCGATGTATTCCGATCATCTGGTCCTGGTGGCCAGTCGGTAAACACCACTGACTCGGCTGTTCGAATCACACATATTCCTACTGGCACCGTAGTTAGTTGTCAGAACGAGAAGAGCCAGATTCAAAACAAGGCTGCCGCAATGCGAGTGCTTCAGTCACGACTGCTTGAGATTCGTCGCCGCGAAGAAGAAGCTAAAAAGAAGCAGATTGCCGGTGATGTAAAGGCTAGCTGGGGGGAGCAGATGCGTTCTTACGTTCTTGCTCCGTATCAAATGGTTAAAGATTTGCGCACCGATTACGAAGTAAACAACCCATCTGCGGTTTTTGATGGTGACCTGGCTGGCTTTATTGCTGCTGGTATTCGCTGGCGCAAGCAGACACAACAGGGCGCTTAGCCCGCAAGCGGCTAGCCCGCTCTTAGGCTGGTCTCATCATGATCAGCATCTCCAACGTCAGCAAGCAATATCGGGGTTCAGCGCGTCCGGCTTTGAACAACGTCTCGCTTGAAGTTGCTAAAGGCGACTTTGTCTTCTTAGTTGGAGCATCGGGTTCGGGTAAGTCTTCTTTGATGCGATTGATGTTGCGCGAAGATGTGCCAAGCAAAGGTTCTGTTCATGTGCTTGGCGAAAACCTGGTTGGTATTCCAAGTCGGCGCGTTCCATTCTTTCGCCGCCGCCTAGGTGTTGTGTTTCAAGATTTCCGTCTGCTGCCAAACAAGACCGTTGCACAGAACGTGGCCTTCAGTCTTGAGGTAATTGGTAAGTCGCAGGGTTTCATTCAAGAGGCCGTTCCAGAAGTACTTCGACTGGTTGGTCTTGAGGGCAAGGCAGACCGCTTACCAAGTGAGCTTTCCGGTGGTGAGCAGCAGCGCGTTGCTCTGGCTCGCGCAATTGTGAACAAGCCAGCTTTGTTGCTTGCCGACGAACCAACTGGAAACCTAGACCCGGCAACCTCGCAAGACATCATGGCATTGATTGAGCGCATTAATCTTGCCGGCACAACTGTGATTATGGCCACACACGACCGCGGAATCGTTGACCGACTAAAGAAGCGCGTTGTGGAACTTAAAGATGGCGAAATCATCCGCGACCAGGTGGGTGGTTCTTACTAATGAAGTTTGTCTTCAGCGAAGTTGCCCAGGGCTTCCGTCGCAACCTATCCATGGTGGTATCCGTTGTTTTGGTTACCTTTATCTCTTTGACTTTTGTTGGCACAGCATCGCTACTGCAAATGCAAATCGGCCAGATGAAGAACTACTGGTACGACCGCGCGCAGGTTGCGGTCTACATGTGTAGCGATGTTTCGGCCACCGATGTTTGCCCGCAGGGTGAGGCCTCAGAGGATCTCAAGGCTGCAGTAAAAGCCAAGCTGGAATCTCAAACACTGAGTCAGTACATCGATAAGTACTACTTTGAAAACCACGATCAGGCTTATGCAACCTTCCAAGAGCAGTTCAAGGGCAATGCGGTTGCTAAATATGTAACTGCCAAGCAGCTGAACGAGACCTACTGGGTCAAGTTGAAGGACTCAACCAAGAGCCAGATCATCACCGAGAGCTTTAGCGGTGTTGCCGGTGTTGAAGAAGTAAGAGACCAGCGCAGTTACCTTGACCAGATCTTCAGCATTCTGAATGCGGCATCGCTTGCAGCAATTGGAATTGCAACGCTGATGCTGTTCTCTGCGGCTCTTTTGATCTCGACGACTATTCGCTTGTCTGCATTTAGCCGACGCCGTGAACTTGGCATCATGCGTTTGGTTGGTGCCAGCAATTTCTACATCCAGTTACCATTTATTCTCGAGGGAGTTGTGGCGGCAACTATCGGTTCAATTCTGGCCGGTGGGGCAGTGTTGGCGATTGTTCAATTCTTTGTGCAGGGCTACCTGGCCGAACGCTTGCCGTTCACTAGTTTCGTGGGTCTGACCGATGGTCTTCTTGTAGTTCCGGTGCTGATTGCTGCCGGAATTGTGTTGGCGGCGCTGGCCTCTGGTCTAGCAATTCGCCGATACCTGCGAATATAGAAGTCTTATGCCTAGAGAACGTGGTCAGAAGGTTGTAGCCAGCAACCGCAAAGCTCGCCACGACTACCTAATTTTGGACACCTACGAAGCTGGCATGGCGCTATCTGGTCCAGAGGTTAAGTCACTTCGTGCCGGTCGCGCATCGCTGGTTGATGGTTACGCGTCGATCGATGGCGGCGAGGCCTGGCTAGAAAACGTGCATATTCCTGAGTACACCCAGGCCACCTGGAACAACTCACCTTCACGTCGTAAGCGCAAGCTGCTTTTGCACCGCGAGGAAATCCTCAAGCTGCAATCAAAGCTCAAGGAATCTGGTTTCACCTTGGTTCCGCTCTCGATTTATTTCAAAGACGGCCGAGCCAAGGTTGAGATTGCTTTGGCCCGCGGTAAGAAGGAATACGACAAGCGCCAGACTCTGAAAGAGCAAACCGATAAGCGCGAAGCCGATAGGGCTATGTCGTCAAAGGGCAAAGACTGGTAATTCACAGTTAGCTCTCAGCCTGAGGCCTATCTAATGTCGCTGGCATGACCTACCATTGGAACAACCCCAAAAGATCGAGACCCAGACGTTTAGGTTGGATCTTGCGGGAGTTGGTAACTAAATATGGGGATGATCGGTTTCGACAGTGCATGTGTAACTGGATGAAGCGGGTCGAGAATGTAGCGTCAACTCGTAAATGTCCGCTGCAAACTATAAGTGCTAAATCATCACGCACTGACTTTGCCCTAGCTGCTTAATAGCACCTAGCCTCGAAGTCCGTTAGACCAGATTTGATTTCGTTCTGGGTTCTAGCGTCATTTAGAAATCTTGCTTTGTAGTTATGCCTTAGGGCTACAAGGGACTCAAACTAAGACTGGGCCCGTCGGTTATGTCGCTTCAAGCTAGCACCGGGGCCAAGTAGAACCTTATTGAAGCTACACCCGTAGAAGAGCTAGAAACTCTGTATTGGACGGGGGTTCAATTCCCCCCATCTCCACTCAGGCTTTGGTCTATGAGTTCATCCCATATCAAAAAACCCACCAGAAATGGTGGGTTTTTTATTTAAGTCTTTACTTGAGCAGCAAACCAACCGCTAGCGCCAGAATCAGAATCGCGCCAGCGTATTGAATGCGATGCTGCACACGAACATCGGTGAAAGATTTGGTCAGGTGAGCGGCGAAGACGAGCCCCAGTTGCCAAACCACGGATCCCGCAAAAACACCGATAGCAAAAATCGCGATGCTCCAGAATCCTGAGCCCTGCGACAGCGCGGCAACGCTTGGAGTGATGCCAAAGAAATAAAAGGCGGTTGCCGGGTTCAAGACTGTTAGACCAAAGAATTTGGCATAGGTTTTAAATCTTGAGGCAGTGGAGTCGGTTAGATCTGGATTTTCAATTTTGGAACTCTTTCGAGCGTCCAGAAAAATCTTCACGCCTACGTAAACCAGAATCGCTGAACCCAGCACTCGAAGTGGAAACACCCAACCGGTAAGCAGGTTGATGATCACATTGCCAAAGGCAAATACAAGTGCTGCATAAGAGAAGTCAACGCTAGCCATCGCTAATGCGCCAAAGATTCCGATGCCGCGACCGTGCTTGAGCGTGGTGCTAATCAGCAGGATGGCCATTGGGCCTAGGGGAATGGCCAGCGCAAGACCCGCCAGGGCACCGGTAATCAATACGTCCACGAGGCAATCTTGACATACTTGGTTCATGACTTCAGGAACCTCGATCGCGGAATGGTTTGTTGCTTATGGCAATACAGCCTTCGAGATAATTGGGACCCTTGCTTTTGCATTTTCCGGCTTACTGGAAGCAGCCCGTAAAAAACTAGACATTGTTGGCATGGCCATGGTGACTTTCTTGGCTGCCTTTGGTGGCGGAACCCTACGAGACATCTTGTTAGACAGACGCCCATTTTTCTGGGTGCAGAACCAGTTTTGGATTTGGGTAGTTCTTGGGCTGTGTGCGTTTGCTCTGATTTTTATGCGCGCTCGACACTTAGAACCAACGCAGCGAGCAACCGCCTGGCCCGATGCGCTGGGCTTGGGAATCTTTAGTGCCGGTGGAACTCACATTGCTTTGCAATCGGGAGCACCAGCTATCGTGGCAGTAATTATGGGTGTAATTACCGCTGTGTTTGGTGGAGTTCTTCGTGACGTTGTGGTCAATGAGATTCCGCGAGCATTTTTGGACCACCAGCCGTATTCGGTAGTTGCATTCGCTGGTGGCTGGATCGTTGTTGCACTTGATGCAATGAACGTAAGCGCATTTATTGCGGTGGGTGTTGGGGCATTCGTAATAACCGCAGTTAGATTCGCTGCAATGATTTTTGGTTGGCGCCTGCCATCCTGGCGTGTCTAGTTATTCAGTGGCACAAGGTGCAAGCTGAGCCACGCGCTGCGGGGTAACTCCAAGCAAAATTGCAATGTCACGCATGGTTAGGCCTTCGTCGCGCATGCGAGAAACCACATCACGAATTTCGTTAGAGGCCTCGTCCTGAAGTTTGGCCGCTTCGCGCATCTTGGTTTGGGCTGCCTCAATGTCGCAGATGATGCCAGGCATTACTGCCTCTACCTTCACCACGATGTCGCACTTTGATTCGCCGGTTTCTTTTTCGGCAAGAATCTTGATCTGCTCGGTTGCCTTATCCAGGCGCTTAGATGTGGTCTTGTAGTTTCCTAGCGAGGGGACAGCAATCAGCCAGCCATCGTCTTGGCGTTCGGCGCGAGCCTTAATTTCCATGACCATATCCTCTCAGTCGACACGTCTAGCAAAAATTGTAAAGGGCTACTTGACAAAACTTGTCAACCCGTGCTTTACTAAACAACTGTAAGTCCGAAAACTCGGAAATTCAAGACATTAAGGGATATCAATGAACATCGTTCTAGCAATCGCCGCGCTTGCGGTTTCAATTTACGCAGCGCGTGGTTTTTACAAGGCCGGATCATTCAAGTCAAAGGCAGACAAAGAAACTCTTCTTGGTGCTGGCATGGGTTGGGTAGCAAAGGTTCCATTTGGTCTAGTAAAGCTAATCGCTTGGCTTGAGATCCTTGGCGCTATCGGTGTTGTTGTTGCTCCTATCGGCGCATACGTTACTGGCTTCGCATGGTCACAGGCAGTTGGCATCGCAGCCGGTGCTGGTCTTGCACTAACCATGGTTGTTGCATTCATCATGCACGCAGCTCGTGGCGAGGCAAAGTACACCTGGAAGATGAACCTGGGTCTATTCGCAGGTGCTGCAGTAGCTACCGTTCTTCAGGCACTTGTAACTTTGCCACTGTTCTAAAAAAACTTTGGTCTAAATCAAAACTTTTTGACGCCAGCCCTGTTGGCTGCTCTTCGCAGAGTGGTTAGCAGGGCTGGTGCCGTTACGGTTATCAAAATACTCGTCGTGATTGCGCGACCGGTATCCCAGAGCAAACCACCGGTAAGAATTTCGTAATTCAGAAACCTTCCAAGGTTTGCAATCACACCGGCACCGGCAAGGTAAGAAACATCGGACCCAACGCCAGCCAAGAACGGCCAGTTCCACAGAGTCATAAGCGCGCCGTAAACATAGGCTCCAATCACGCCATACAAAATCATTACGCCAATTTGCAGCCACATTCTTTTTGACTTGGGCAATAGCCCCGCACCAACACCGATAATTCCGGCAGCCATCATCTGGAATGGCAACCATGGCCCAACGCCACCGGTGATCAACGCCGATACCAACAGTGAACAGGCGCCCATCAAAAAGCCAAAACCGGAACCAAACACGTAGGCGCTGACAATGATTAGAAAGAATGCCGTCTCGACGCCAGCCGCACCGGCACCCAGCATTCTGATGAAGGCGTTCACCGCGGTAAGCACACCCAGCATGGCAAGTTGTCGTGAATCAATTCGTCCGCTGGTGAATTCCGTAATCGTGAGAATCAAAATGGCAGGCATCAAAATAATGAACGCAAGCTGAGCAAACTGAATCTCGGAGTGAGTTTGCGCAGAAATAAATAGCGGCCAGCTAAACAGTAATAACGCGGCAAGCGTGATCAGGGTTACAAAGCTGAATCTTTGAATCAGGTTAAATTGCATTTTGCTCCAACCTGATCACTTGATCGCAAATCAAAGAAACGAACTCTTCATCGTGACTTGCTAGAAGTATTGCCTTGCCGGTCGCCGCCAGTCTCTTTAGCTGTTTGGCCAGATTGTCTTTGGCAACGTAATCCAAGCCTTGCGTAGGTTCGTCTAGCAAAAGCAGCGGCGCGTCTTTAACCAATTGGATCGCGAGCACCAAGGCCAGTTTTTGGCCAGCCGACAAGTCTCTTGGGTGCAGAGTTGGATCAATTCTTCCGATCAGGCTTTCAAGAATTTTTGCCGTACTTCCGGTGGCTGCGCCACTGGCTTGATCGGACTCGAAAAGTTCAGCAGAGACGGTGTTGATAAACAGTAAGTCGGTTGCGCGTTGTGGAACCTTGGCAACCAAAGCCAATCGATCCTTAGCTTTCAGGCTGGCTGGATCCTTTTTGTTTACCAGCACTGTGCCGGCGGACCTAGCCCCGGAACCCTGAATGGCCCACAGGCACGAAGATTTTCCAGATCCATTAGGTC
Source organism: Microbacteriaceae bacterium (assembly GCA_947454285.1). Lineage (GTDB taxonomy): Bacteria > Actinomycetota > Actinomycetes > Actinomycetales > Microbacteriaceae > Rhodoluna. The sequence goes on from CANGJO010000003.1 coordinate 10,156, forward strand.
CCGTAAGAGCGGTAATCGAGCCACTTTTTAGTTCTAGGTTCAAATTTCGAAACACTGCTTTGCCATCAAATTCAACGGCAAGATTTTCGATCGTGGCTATTGGCTGTGCCGCCTTAGTGACTCTTTCAGTTTGTGGAGTGAAGGTCTTCTTTGGTGCTTGGGCTTTGCCTTTAATTACAGAGCCATCGGCATGCACCGTGACCATCGAATCAACTAGCGGGAGCACTCGCTCAATTCTGTGCTCGGCAATCAAAACGGTGATGCCGTGAAGTGTTGAAAGTTCCTTGAGCAAGGCGAGCACCTGGGAAGCGATGGTTGAGTCAAGCGACGAAGTTGGTTCATCCAAGAGCAAGACCCGCTGACCGGCAACTAGGGCAGAAGCAATTGCTAGTCGTTGTTTTTCTCCACCAGAGAGGGCCTCAATGTCTCTGCCAAGCAGATGTGTAAGTCCTACTCGGGCAGCAATGTTCTCAATCCGCTGCTGCATCTCATTCGGCGCAACTCCTAGTTGCTCCATACCAAAGGCCAATTCTTCAATTACGTTTTGAGCTACGAATGATTCATCGGGGGATTGCGGCACATAACCAACCAACTCGGCTAGCTGCTGAGGTTTTTTATTAGTCACATCCATTTGATCAATCAGCACCTGGCCCTGAAACGTTCCTGGCGAAAAGCTTGGAATCAGTCGGTTGATTGCCTTCAAGAGGGTTGTTTTGCCACTTCCGGTAGCACCGGTAATCAAACTAAATTCCCCTGGCGCAAAATCAAGATTCACTCGCTTCAACACGGCAGCGTCGTCATGTGAATAACTGAATGAAACTCCCCGCAGCTGAATCATGCAATCCACCCGCGACTAACTGAATAAAAAATAGCGACGCCGCAAATCAGAAATACGGCATCAAGGGCACCAAGTTTTTTGCGGCTCAAAGTAGTTCGTATCTTCTGGCCAGCAGAAATCCGGAGTGCAACGACTGAACTAACCAGACTCAGAATCAACGCCGCAATCGATGCGCCATTGAAAAGCCCCAGAGTGAGAATCAAATAGGCGGCGATGATCGTGAACGAAACGGTGGCCAATGAAAAAGCTCTAAGCCATCGGCTTGTGGCGATTGAGTTTTGACCGGTGCGACCAAAACCTCTAGTGGCCATACTTGCTGCCAGGTGCATTGAGTTTTCAATCGCATCTTCAAGCACCGGAATAATCAAACTGCGCATCATGCCCAGTCCATCGCTTCGCCCGCGAAGTGCGGCTGCCCGTTTTACTCGTTGAATACTGGTGCTTAATTGGGGCACCAGGTTAATTGCAATTGTTACCGCGGTGGCTATCTCGTAGACAGCAGCAGGGGTGTACTTGAGCAGTTGACTAGGTTTGGCCAATACGCTTGCCACTCCAATTGCCAGGATGATTACTGCAAGCCTCAACCCATCAACCACAGCGCCATTGATTGCCGAGTAAGTAAGTGGCCCAAGCAGGTGCACCGGCTGGCCAAAACCTAAATCAATTTCAAGCAATGGAAGTTGAAGTGCGATGTCTTGATTATCTGAAGTGAAATTGAATAGAACTCTGAAAACCAATCTGGTTACGAAAACCAAAGCCGCCAATGTGGCGTAAAGCTTGATTGATTTTGCCCAGTATCTTTCGAGAAGCACCACGCTCGCTAGCGAGGCACCTCCAATGATTAATAGCGGTGCAAACGAGTGGCTGATCACGGCGATTGCTACAGCAATTAAAGCAAGAGTCCACCAGGTGACCGGGTGCAGTGAGTTGCTAAAGAGCTTTGGATTCATCGGCAAGTAAATGGAATTGGCTTAATTTTTGGCGATTCAAACTCTTCGTCACCGGCAAGCTGATTCGCAAACAGCCAGCCCTCGACTTCACCGCAAAGCGGCTTTCGGGTAGCGGCACCAACTGGGCTACGAAGCCAACCATTGCTGCCGGGTTTTGAATAAAAGTAAACCCAGCTGCCGCCAGTCAATCCGGGCGTGCCCGCGCAGTCTTCAGTTTTCTGGCTTGGCCAATCGTTGATTCGGCAGACGAAGGCATTTGGATATTCCGCAGTTCCGGTTACCTGTAATCCAGCATTCTGTAAAACTTGCCAACCCGATGCACCTTGCGCATCAACGCATTTCTGAATTGGTGCAAGTTTGGATTCGGTACCAAAATCAACAAGCAGCGTTGTTCCTTGCTTGGTGCAGGCGCCATTCGTTGAATTACTTTTTTCCGTTGGTCCGTTTTGCAAGTTGGGAACTACAAGGCCACCGACTGCCACGATTGCAATCAGCGAAATGAGTACTGCACGAAACGGAACCTTGATCATTAAGGAAGCAGGTCTAGGTAGCTCTTGCCAAGTAGCGGAACGATTGCCTGAGCGGTAGCAAACTTGTCACCAACACCGTTTGACCACGAGGTTAGGAATCCACCTTTAGGTGCCAGCTGTAGTTTCAGCCAATCTGAATACAGCGCAATCTTTTTGCCGGCAGCCTTTAGCCCCATGGCTGCATAGGCCGTTGAATTCACCGATGCCTCGCCGTATGCGTTCCAGTGATTCTTATCAACACTGGTTGCAACTAAATAGGCGATTGCCTTCTTTTCTGCAATGGCACGCTTCTTGTCTTGCGCATCGGTACCAAAATCCTGGCGCAGGTTGATGGCCTGCAGTGCTAGGCCAGTGGAGTCTGGGGTAGAGGCAAGTGCATCTACTTCACCAAAACCACCATCGGTGTTTTGCAAAGTAAGCATCTTCTGCACAACTTTGTTCGCAAGCGAGTGTTCCTCGTAGGCATTCAGACCAAGGGCAACCCATGCGTAATCGATTGCGCCAGAGGCAACGTTGGAAATTTCGCCGGTCTGGCTGTTGATGCGAGCGGCTAGTTTTTTGAAAACATCAAATCGAATTGAATTATTTGGCACATCCAAAGCCTCACTGACAAACAGGAACTTGCCGGCTCGGCCAACATTTAGCGAAAGCGTTTCATCTTTATTGAATAGGTACCCGTTTGAAGCATTACCCAGCGGCTGCGAGCGAGTACCCAGCATGTAATTAATTGCAGGCAGTTGCTTCACCAGTGACTTACCGCCAGCCTTTAGCTGCAGCATGGCATCAAGAGTGAATCCGTATTCCATGGTGCCGGCAGTGAAACCTTCAAGAGCCTTGCCGTTCAAGAAGGATTTTGAAAGAAAAGATACTGTGCTCGAGTAATTGTCTGCGGCACTGGCCATGTTCGAAGTGCTGATCGCAATCGTTAGTGCAGTAAGAGCTGCCAATTTTCGCAAAGCGGCAGGGAATGAATTTGGTCCAAACATATGGAGCCTTTCGCACAGTGCGATCAACATGCGAAGGCGAAATGGCGCGCGTGCACCAATTCGACTCCGACCGTAGACCTCGACGGTAAAAATGGAGTCAGTTGCGGCTCTGCAGGCAATCCGACTTTCGATTGAATCGATCACGGTTGCGGGTCAGCGTTGGATTTTCACCAACTTCCCCTGCAGAATGCAAAAGCTGTTGAAATTTCTTTCAACAAGGCAAAGATACCAGCCGATCAGAAATTACGGGGCTAGGGAAGTGGAAGTGACTTGCCAATCAACGCGTATCCCACAAAGGAAACCGCATCAAGAATGAAGTGAGCAAATACCAGCGGCATCACACGACCCCACCTGCGGTATGCCCAACCAAATGCAAGTCCCATCACAAAGTTGCCAACGAAACCGGCGAAACCTTGATAGAGGTGATAGCTGGCACGAAGCCCCGCACTAATCAGCATTTGATTTTTTACCGATACGCCCATGCGTTCGAGTCGGTCAAATAGATAGCCCACCACTAAAACTTCTTCAAGCAATGCCGCTCGAACCGCTGCCAATAGCAACACCGGCACCGCCCACCAATAATTTGGCAACTCTGCCGGCACTACCTTTGAAGACCATCCCAACATTCGCGCAACGATGTATAGCCCAATTCCAGGAATTCCAATCGCGGCCGCCAAAAGGAATCCGCGGCTTAGCCAGTTGATGGGCGACTCAGGAGTGAGGCCAATCGCACTAAATGGTTTACCGGTTGATTGCCACAAGAAATACAGGGCCAGGGCCACGGGCGCCAAACCAAAGAACACCGATAGCAACTGATAAGTAAGGTCAAGCCACTCGCGTTCAGCAAGTGCACCATTAATAAGAGTGGTCTGTGCGGCTAGGCCAGATTTTGCCGTGAGCTTGGCAATTATCGAGACCACTGAGTAAACCGCAGATGCACCAAGGCTCAGTGCGAATACGATCAGTAATTCAAATTTGAAGTTTTTACGGTCGGTCATCGATTGTGCATTCTTTAGTTCCGCCAGGCAGCCGGTGACGATTATTTGCTACCCATCTATATACAAGTGCAGAAATAGGTGAGAACCAATCAATCAGTGCGCCCAAGGTTCGCCAGCCAAGGGGCTTTTGCTGTCTAAACAGCCAGCTAATGGCACGGTGACCGCCAAGGCGCTTTTCGCCCTCAATTAGCCAAACCTGCGACTTTACATCGTTTAGTTTCAGGCCAAATTCGTTGAAATCTACTTTTTGAAAGGCCACATACCGGCAAAATTCCGGCAGCTTTTCAAGCGCCCATTTGAGGCTTTGCTTGCAGAATGCGCAATCGCCGTCGTAGATCAACAGGGCATCGGTGTTCACTCACTTAGGCTAACGCCGATTCTGGCCATTTATCCCCGCACTTTGGGGGCTTTCGCAGGTAGACTGAAACGGCAGGGGCTCAAAGATGCAGTTCTGCACCCCCTAATTCACAAAATGCGCCATCAAGGTTTGGCGCGCTCACAATGAGGATGTTCCTATGGCTCAGGCCACCAGAGATGACTTGCGCAACGTCGCAATTGTTGCCCACGTAGACCACGGTAAGACCACTTTGGTTGATGCCATGCTTCGCCAGACCGGTTCGTTCAGCGACCACGCCGCAGTAGGCGAGCGCGTTATGGACTCTGGCGACCTTGAGCGCGAAAAGGGAATTACCATTCTCGCCAAAAACACTGCTATTGCTTACAAGGGTGACCACTCAGGTGGCAAAGAAATCACCATCAACGTAATCGACACCCCAGGTCACGCCGACTTTGGTGGCGAGGTTGAGCGCGGTCTTTCAATGGTTGACGGTGTTGTACTGCTTGTAGACGCATCTGAAGGTCCATTGCCACAGACTCGTTTCGTTCTTCGTAAGGCACTTGAGGCAAAGTTGCCGGTTGTGCTTTTGGTTAACAAGACCGACCGCGCCGATGCTCGAATCGACGAAGTTGTTGAAGAAACTCACGACCTATTGCTAGGTCTTGCATCAGATCTTCACGACTCAGTTCCAGATCTAGACATCGATGGAATTCTTGAACTCCCAATCATCTACGCTTCTGGCCGTGCGGGTATCGCATCGCTAACCAAGCCGGCAGATGGAACACTTCCTGAAGGCGAAAACCTTGAGCCGCTATTCGGCGCAATCATGAAGTACATTCCAGCTCCAAAGTACGACGACGAAGCGCCACTTCAGGCACACGTAACCAACCTTGACGCATCTCCATTCTTGGGTCGTCTTGCATTGCTACGTATCTTCAACGGAACTTTGAAGAAGGGTCAGCAGGTTGCTTGGGTTCGTCAAGACGGAACAACCCAGAACGTGAAGATTACTGAACTTCTAAAGACCAAGGCGCTTGAGCGCTTCCCAACTGAAGAAGCTAACCCAGGTGACATTGTTGCGGTTGCCGGTATCGAAGAGATCACCATTGGTGAAACTCTGGCTGACCCAAATGACGTTCGTCCGCTTCCAATGATTAGCGTTGACGACCCAGCTATCTCGATGACTATTGGTATTAACACTTCACCGATGGCCGGTCGCGTAAAGGGCGCAAAGGTAACCGCACGTTTGGTTAAGGATCGCCTTGACAAGGAACTAATCGGTAACGTGTCGATCAAGGTTCTGCCTACCGAGCGTCCAGACGCTTGGGAAGTTCAGGGTCGTGGTGAGCTTGCTCTTGCGATTCTTGTTGAGCAGATGCGTCGCGAAGGCTACGAGCTAACTGTTGGTAAGCCACAGGTAGTGACCAAGCGCATCGATGGCAAGCTACACGAGCCATTCGAAGACTTGACAATTGACGTACCAGAGGAATTCCTTGGTTCAATGACTCAGCTTCTTGCTGCTCGTAAGGGTCAGATGAAGAACATGGTTGCTAATGCAACTGGTTGGACTCGCATGGAGTTCCGTGTTCCAAGCCGCGGTCTTATTGGTTTCCGTACCGAATTCCTAACGCAGACCAAGGGAACCGGTATTGCTAACGCAATCTCAGCCGGTTACGACGCATGGGCTGGCGAAATCACCACACGCAATAACGGTTCGCTAATCGCAGACCGCGCAGGTGTGGTCACTCCGTTCGCAATGATTGGTTTGCAGGAGCGTGGTTCATTCTTCGTTCAACCAACCAGCGAGGTTTACGCGGGAATGGTTGTGGGCGAGAACTCACGTGCCGACGACATGGAAGTAAACATCACCAAGGAAAAGAAGCTCACCAACATGCGTGCGGCTTCATCTGATGAATTCCAGTCACTAACTCCACCACGTACTTTGTCACTTGAAGAGTGTCTAGAGTTTGCTCGTGAAGATGAGTGTGTAGAGGTTACCCCTGAGGCAACCCGAATTCGCAAGGTTGAGTTGGACTCGAACGTTCGTGCCCGCCTTTACTCACAGCGCAAGCACGCTAGCGAGAAGAACTAATAGATTCAGGCGAAACCCTCGGCTTCTAGCCGGGGGTTTTGTTTTTAACCTAAAGTTGAAGCATGGCCAAAGCTAAATTTGCCCCAAAGCGTCTCATGATCGTGCATGCGCACCCAGACGACGAAAGCCTGTTTACCGGGCACGTGATTGCCGATCGCATCGCAGCCAAGTCAGAAGTGATGGTCTTCACTCTTACTCGCGGAGAACGCGGCAAGGTAAAGCTTGATGAACTAAAACCACTTGAGGGTGATCTGGCAGCAATGGGCTCGTTTAGAGCAGCCGAACTAATGGAAGCGCTCAAAGCGTTCGGTAACGTTCAGCACGCATTTGCCGGCACCCGCGCATATCTTGATTCAGGTATGCGAATTAATCCTTGGGGAAAGCCAGCTAAGCCGCGCGATCTTGATGAACTTGCTCTAGCAGCTGCAGCAACCACAATCATCGCCGATGACATCGTGGCCAAGATTAAAGAATTTAAGCCAGATGCAGTTTTGACCTACAACCGTCGCGGTGGTTTTGGTCACCCAGATCACAAGATGGCGCACGACGCAACTGCGATGGCAATCAGGAAGATTGCCAAGCAGAGTCGTTCACGCGCTCCGCAGTTTTGGGTGATTGCCGAACCTCGCGAACAGTTTGATGCCGAAATCGGTAATGCAAAGACTGCACCAATTAAAAAGGCTGCCCTTGAGGCACACGCTAGCCAGGTTGCTGTGAATGCTGAGACCTATTCTGTGGTTCCTGGAAAAGAAATTCGCTACGACCGCCCAGAGCGAATTCGTAAGTCTTCGCCAAGCGCTTTCGTGGGTGTGCGATCAGCATTTACCTTCTTATGGGCAATGCCGCTTGGAGTTTTGCTTGCTCTTGCCGGAACCATGATGCATCAGGTGAAGGCAAACAACGGCGCCCAGACACCTATCGGGTTGATTGTTGCCCTGGTCATGACCGTTTCGTTGGCGATTGCACTGCGTTTGCTTCGCCGCAGTCGCGGTGCGCTTTACCTAGTCACCGCAACTCTGGCAGCCACCATTCTTTGGCTGGCGCAGCGTCAACCGGGGGGAGAGCTGTTCATTCCTGGCAACGACGCGGGCAACATTTGGGCCTATGGCTCAATCGGAATTTTTGCGCTGGTAATCATGTTTCCAAAGATTCAACCTGGGGCGTGGCGCCGAAGTTCACGCGGTCATCGTTAAACTAGACGAAGTTCCCGAAAGGATTCACATTGACTTACGTAATCGCGCTTCCTTGCGTTGATGTTAAAGACAAGGCCTGCATTGAAGAGTGCCCGGTCGACTGCATCTACGAGGGTGACCGCATGCTTTACATTCACCCCGATGAATGTGTTGACTGCGGAGCTTGTGAGCCAGTGTGTCCGGTTGAGGCAATTTACTACGAAGATGATCTTCCTTCTCAGTGGTCTGAGTACTACAAGGCCAACGTTGAATTCTTTAGTGAGATTGGTTCACCTGGCGGCGCTGCCAAGGTTGGCTTGATTAAGTCAGACCACTCTGTAATCACCGCACTTCCTCCTCAGGCTTAAGCCGCGCATGTTTGATCGACTGCCGGAATATCCGTGGGAGCAGCTAAAGCCTTACGCGGCTAAAGCAGCTCTTCACGCCGGTGGCGCAGTAGATCTTTCAGTTGGTTCACCAGTTGACCCAACACCAGCCATCATTCAAGATGCGCTGAATGCATCTTCAAATGCTCCCGGTTATCCATCAACCGGCGGTTCACCAGAATTCAAATCCGCAGTGGTTGAGTGGTTTGCTCGTCGTCGCGGAGTCGCCGGCCTAAAGCCAGAGCAAATAATGCCAACTATTGGTTCCAAAGAATTAATTTCTTGGTTGCCGCTTTTGATGGGCCTTGGTCCCGGTGATGTTGTTGTACAACCCAAGGTTGCCTATACCGCTTACGTTGTTGGTGCAGCACTTTGCGGTGCCGAAATCGTTTCAGAAGATGACCCGGCAAAGTGGCCAGCGAACGCAAAACTAATTTGGATCAACTCACCTGGTAACCCCGATGGTCGTGTGATGGACGTTGCCGAGATGAAGGCCGCGGTTGATCGCGCTCGTGAACTTGGCGCATTGTTGGCCAGCGACGAGTGTTACGCGGAACTTGGCTGGGGCGAGTGGAGTGACAAGTTAATTCCAAGCGTCCTTGATCCACGCGTTTGCGGTGACAGTCACGAAGGTGTGCTTGCGGTTTACTCGCTGAGCAAGCAGTCGAACATGGCTGGCTACCGTGCGGCTTTTGCAGTGGGCGAGGCCTCACTCATCAAGGGCTTGGTAAACCTGCGCATGCACTCTGGTTTGAACACCCCTGGTCCGGTTCAGCGTGCCATGGTTGTTGCCTTGGGCGACGAGGAACATGTTCGCGTAGAAAAAGAAATTTACAGAGAGCGCCGAGAAGTGCTGCTTGATGCGGTTCGTGCTTACGGATTCCGCCTTGCCGAAAGCCAGGCCGGCCTGTACCTGTGGGCGACTCTTGGTGAGGACTGCTGGAAGACCGTTGACCGCATGGCCGATCTTGGCATCGTGGTTGTGCCGGGAACTTTTTACGGCGAACATAGCACCCAATTTGTTCGCTTCTCAATCACGGCTACCGACGACAAGATTGCCGAGGGAGCGCGCAGGTTGCGCGATGCCATAGGCTTATAAAAGGCCTAATCAGGGCGCAAACAAAGCACTAGGAGCTTCGATGACCTCGAGCGATAAAGTAACAGTCACCTACGGTGAGATCACCGCAGACCTTCCTGTAATTGCAGCCGTAGACGGCCACGATGCAGTGGACATCTCAAAGCTAACTTCACTGACTGGACTTACCGCCTACGACCAGGGCTTCGTAAACACCGCTTCAACCAAATCTGCAATCACCTTTATTGATGGTGAAAAGGGAATCCTGCGTCACCGCGGTTACCCAATCGAGCAACTTGCCGGTTCAAAGTCTTTCCTAGAAACCGCTTGGCTACTTATTTATGGTGAGCTGCCAACTCCTGCCGAACTAAAGAAGTTCGAAGAAAAAATTCAGCGTCACACTTTGGTGCACGAAGACCTAAAGAACTTGTTTCACGCGATGCCACAGAACGCACACCCAATGGCTGTGCTTGCTGCAGGCGTATCGGCGTTGTCAACTTTTTATCAGGATTCACTAGATCCACACGACCCAGAACAGGTTGAACTTTCAACCATTCGCTTGCTGGCCAAGCTTCCAGTTCTTGCTGCTTACGCGCACAAGAACAGCATGGGTCAGGCGTTGCTTTACCCAGACAACTCGCTCAACTATGTAGAGAACTTCTTGCGTTTGAACTTTGGCAACATGGCTGAAGATTACGTGCAGAACCCAGTGGTCACCAAGGCGCTGGACACTTTGTTGGTACTCCACGCAGACCACGAACAGAACTGTTCAACCTCAACAGTGCGTTTGGTTGGCTCAAGCCAGGCAAATCTGTTTGCCTCTATTTCTTCTGGCATCAATGCTTTGTTTGGTCCGCTACACGGTGGCGCCAACGAAGCTGTGCTTGAAATGCTTCAGCACATTCAGGATTCAGGTGAAAGCGTTCAGGCTTTCATCCAGCGTGTAAAGAACAAGGAAGACGGAATCCGTTTGATGGGATTCGGTCACCGTGTTTACAAGAACCTAGACCCGCGTGCGCGAATTGTTAAAGCAACCGCAGATCAGGTTCTTGCAGAGCTTGGTGTTAAAGACCCGCTACTTCAGATCGCTAAGGAACTTGAGGCTGCAGCACTTGCTGATCCATACTTCCAGGAGCGCAAGCTGTACCCAAACGTTGACTTCTACACCGGCGTGATTTACAAGGCGCTTGGCTTCCCACCACGCATGTTTACCGCTTTGTTCGCTATGGGACGACTACCGGGGTGGATTGCACACTGGCGTGAAATGAATGTTGATCCGGCAACCAAGATTGGCCGCCCTCAGCAGATTTACGTTGGTGAACCAGAGCGTGCGCTAAAAGGTTTCTTTAACTAGCCAGTAGACCAGAGTGTTTATCTGCTACGCAGATTTCAACAGCCAGTAAATGGCTGTGTCGCCGTAGGACTTTTCCTCATCGAGTTCTAGTCCGGCAGGAATTACCAAAGCCTCTGAACGACTTGAACGTTCAACCATCACGATTGCATCTTTCGCAAGCTTCGGTAGCAACGCCTCTAGGTTCTCAATTACTTCGTCATTTGAAATGTCGTAAGGCGGGTCAATAAATACTAGGTCGTATTCGCCGGTATCGGTGCTTAGAAAACTTGACACTGCTTTGTGGGCCACTTTGGTAACCGGATCAAAGAAGCCTTCTTTTTCAAGCGCCTTCTGAATGAGTTGGGCATTTTGATTGCAAACCGCTGCGGCCTTGCCATCCTTTTCGACCAGCAGCGCAGAGATTGCTCCGCGACTAATTGCCTCAAGAGCCAGAGCTCCGGTACCGGCATAAAGGTCAAGCACACGTGCGCCATCAAGACGATCGCGCGAAGCCAAGCGGTTGAAGATTGATTCGCGAATGCGGTCGCTGGTTGGTCGGGTTGCTTTGGCGGGGCTGGTGAGTTGTCTCGAACCTGCAATGCCACCGATGATTCGTGTCATAAGACTCCAATCATAAGTGCCAGCCCCACAGCCATGCCTACCGCGGTGCCCGATGCCAACCAGCGAAGATAGATGAATGCTGCTTCCAATCGAACCGCTCGACCGTGTGCTGGGTGACCGCACGGCAAAGTCGTTCGCCAAACACTTGGGGTTGCGAACCGTTTCCGATTTATTGCTGCACTTTCCGCGCCGCTATTCAACCAGGGGAGAGCTAACTCCAATCAGCGAGATTCCACTTGGCGAACCGGCTACCGTGGTGGCCGACATCGTTCAGGTAACCGAGCGACGCATGAAAGGCCGCAGCGGCAGCATTCTTGAAGTGCGAATCACCGATGGCCATGGCTTCATGACGCTCTCATTTTTCAACCAGGCCTGGCGCCAAAAGGAATTGCGCACCGGTGCGCGTGGTTTGTTTGCCGGCAAGGTAAGTAGTTACCAGGGCAAGCTGCAACTTGCGCACCCGGATTACGAACTTTTTCCAGAAGAAATTTCCGATGAAGATGCAAAGCGTTGGGCCGAACTTCCGATTCCGATTTATCCGGCAGCCTCAACAGTTACCACTTGGGCTATCCAGCGATCGCTTGGTGTAATTCTTGACACGCTAGGTCCAATCACAGACGAACTTCCGGTCGACATTGTCAAGCAAAATAAGTTGCTGTCGCTTGAAGATGCAATTAGAAATATTCATCGCCCAGAAAAACATGCAGATTGGCAAGCGGCGCGTGACACATTAAAGTTCCACGAGGCCTTTGCGCTGCAGGCAACCTTGTTGCAACGTCGAGCAGAAAACAAACACATCAAGGCAACCCCACGTGTTCCCGGCAATAGCAACCTGCTGGCTAAGTTCGATGCCACATTGCCATTCACACTTACCAAGGGCCAGGTATCGGTTGGTCAAGAAATTGCCAGTGATCTAGCGAATTCGCACCCAATGAATCGCTTGCTGCAGGGTGAGGTTGGTTCCGGTAAAACTTTGGTTGCACTTCGCGCCATGATCACCGTGGCTGACTCCGGTGGCCAGTCGGCGCTACTTGCGCCAACTGAAGTTCTTGCCGCGCAACATTACAAGTCAATTGAAAAAACTCTGGGCGAAGATTTAGCCAAAGAGCTTGGGCTAACGTTGCTTACCGGTCAGATGAACACCGCCGATCGCAAGCGAGCAATGTTGCAGCTAGTTAGCGGCAAGGCACAAATTGTGGTTGGCACGCACGCGCTGATTGCCGACAAAGTTGAATTCCTCGACCTTGGCCTAATCGTCATCGATGAACAACACCGATTTGGTGTTGAGCAGCGTGAAGCGTTGCGACTAAAGGGTAAGCAACCGCCACACGTGCTCACCATGACAGCGACGCCAATTCCGCGCACTCTGGCCGTTACCGTGTTTGGTGATCTGGATGTTTCAACACTCACCGAACTTCCGGCTGGTCGACAGGGAATTACCTCGCACGTGGTTCAGCTTTCACAACCGGCACTGGTGGCACGCACCTGGCAGCGCATTGCCGAAGAAGTCGCCAACGGTCGCCAGGCCTTCGTGGTTTGTCCGAGAATTGACGAAGACGATCCGGGCGAAGAATTAATCGAGTCCGGTGGCGCAGCCGAGGACGATTTCACTTTTCTTGATGGCACCGATGCCCAAGCCGCGGAATTCGCCAAGAAGCCAAAGCAGTTACTTGCGTCGGCGCGTGGCATGACCGATTCGCTCAGAAACCTTTCAAGCCTTGCCGGCCTAACCATCGAAACGCTTCACGGCCGAATGAGTTCCGAAGAAAAAGCCGATGTAATGGCGCGTTTTACGGCAAAAGATATTGACATTCTGGTTTCCACCACAGTGATTGAAGTGGGCGTTGACGTGCCAAACGCAACCGTGATGGTAATTCTTGATGCCGATCGTTTTGGCGTGAGCCAACTTCACCAGTTGCGCGGCCGCGTTGGTCGTGGCGGTAACGCCGGTCTTTGCCTGTTGCTTACCTCTGCCGAAGAAGGTTCGCTGGCACTCGAGCGCGTAAACGCGGTAGCCAAAACTCTCGACGGCTTCGAGCTCAGCGAGATCGATCTGGAACTTCGCCGCGAAGGCGATGTGCTTGGCCAGTCGCAATCCGGTGGCCGATCTAGCCTCAAGTTGTTGCGTGTGTTGCAAGATGCCGCGCTCATCCAATCGGTGCGAACCCAGGTTGAAGCCCTGATGATCGCCGACCCAACCCTCGAGAAACACCCCGATCTTGCCGAATCGCTGGCCCGCCAGGATCAAGAACGCCAAGCCAACCTAGCCAAGGGGTAATCCGCTCGGCTAACCTAGAGCAATGCCTACAATTGCGGTTTACCCGGGTTCGTTCGACCCAATCACTTTGGGCCACCTGGATATTGCTGCCCGCGCAGCCAACCTGTTCGACGAGGTACACATTCTGGTCGTGCACAACCCAAGCAAGTCACCCCGATTCTCTAGCGAAGAGCGCGTTGAACTAATCCGCACCAGCCTTGCCGAAAAGAAAATTACCGGACCAGCCAAGATCACCGTAGACACCCTAGATGGCGGCCTTTTGGTCAACTACTGCAAGATGGTGGGCGCCACGGCCCTCGTAAAAGGTTTCCGCACCAGCGTTGACCTTGATTACGAGCTTCCAATGGCTCAGGTCAACCGCGACCTTGCTGGCGTCGAGACCGTATTCATCCCAGCCGACCCAATTCACGGCCATGTCTCAAGTTCACTGGTCAAGCAGGTTGCCGACCTAGGCGGCGAGATCACCAAGTACGTGACCCAGGCCACCGCAAATGCGCTTTCTGCCTCTGCCGCTAATCGAAAGGCCCAGGACTAATGGCCAATACGAACACCGATTACGTCCTCGCCGTGCATGACCTAATGCACAAGCCGGGTCAAATGCGTGAACTAAAGCTGGATATCGTGACTCCGGACCAGATGGGTGAGGGCATTGCCCTGATTCCAAAGGGTGCCGAGCTTGATCTAGACGTGCGTTTGGAGTCTGTTCACGAGGGGATCCTGGCCACCGGCGAGGTATTCGTGGACGCAGATGCCGAGTGCAGTCGCTGTCTAGAGCCCCTAACCGTGCCGGTTGAGGTGGATTTTCAGGAACTTTTCGCCTATTCTTTAACCAACGAGGATGAACACGTTGTCCAAGACGAGCAAATCGATCTAGAACAAATCATCCGTGACGCGGTAGTACTAAATCTTCCGTTCCACCCACTTTGTAGCACCGACTGTTTAGGTTTGTGCGCGGAATGCGGTGTGAAGATGGCTGACAATCCGCACCATGTGCACGAAGCTCCGATTGATTCGCGGTGGAATGCATTGCAAGAACTTCAGGATCCATCGCTTCAGAAAAAGGACAAGTAAATGCCAGTACCAAAGAGACGCCTATCTCGTGCACGCACTCACGCACGTCGTTCACAGTGGAAGGCAGCTGAAGTTACTTTAGTGAAGACCGTTGAGAACGGTAAGACCGTTTACTCAATGCCTCACCGCGCGAAGCTTGTTTCAGACTCAGCCGGCAACGCGCTGTTCCTTGAGTACAAGGGCCGCAAGGTCGCTGACGCTTAAAACTTTCTAAGTCGCGATGAACCTCAACGTTCTATGCACTCGCTTAGGCGTTGAGATCGAGCCTCAGTTGCTTGAACTCGCACTTACCCACCGTTCGTATTCATACGAACACGGCAATACACCCAACAACGAACGTCTCGAATTTCTCGGAGACTCGGTGTTGGGTTTTGTCGTTACGGCACACATTCACGACTTACTTGTTGAGCTGCCAGAGGGTGAGCTCACCAAGGTAAAGAACGCGGTGGTTTCTGCACGTGCGCTCGCGGGCGTTGCCAGCGAACTTGGTCTTGGCGAATTCTTGCGTCTTGGTAAAGGCGAAGACCAAACCGGTGGCCGCACCAAACTTAATTTGCTGGCCGACACCTTCGAGGCAATCCTGGGTGCGGTTTATGTTTCAAAAGGTCTAGATGAAGCGCGCGGAATTGTCGAGCGATTTGTTTTCCCATTGCTTCAAGACACCGATGCACTTCGCGAAAACAGTGACCCTAAGACCACACTGCAAGAACGTGTGCAAGAGCAGGGCAAGAGCGCACCAATTTACGAAACAACTTTTGAAGGCCCGGATCACGATCGCGACTTTCATGCAAAGGTTCTTGCCGATGGCATCGTGATTGGCGAGGGCAACGGCAAGTCTCGCAAGGGCGCCGAAACAGAGGCAGCGATTGACGCGCTAGCCAAAATGCACGGCAAGTAAAAACCAATGCCCGAATTACCAGAGGTCGAAACCGTTCGAGCCGGACTGGCGCCCGCGCTAACCAACGCAACCGTTATCGGTGTTGATGTTTTGGATTCCAGATCGCTAAAGCGTCACCCGGGCGGGGTCAAAGATTTTCAGCAAACCATGATTGGTGCCAAAGTGCTTGGTGTTGTTCGTCGTGGCAAATTTTTGTGGCTACCGCTTGAGGTGAAGGTTGAGAAGCGTTCACTGGCGATGGTTGGCCACCTGGGCATGAGCGGGCAGATGTTGCTGCGCAAACCAACCGACCCGGAAGACAAGCTGACTCGCGTTGTAATTCATCTAAAAACTTCGCGCGGTAAAGAAGTTGAATTTCGTTTTATCGACCAGCGAATTTTTGGCTCATTGGCAATCGACGAAATGCAGCCCACCGCCGATGACAAACCGGGTGGATTCAGCGCCGGTGTGGGCAAGGGAAAGCCTTGGCAAAATCTGATTCCCATGCAGGCTGCGCATATCACTCGTGATCCACTAGATGCCGATTTTGATGAGGCTGCCGTGCTGGCCAAGTTCAAGAAGAAGAACTCCGGTATCAAGCGCGTGCTCTTGGATCAGCAAACCTTGAGTGGCATCGGCAATATCTATGCCGACGAAGCCCTGTGGCGTGCCAAGTTGCATTACGACCAACCAGCCGCCAGCCTTTCGAGCGCAAAGGCCAAGGAGTTGCTGGAACACGTTCGCCAGATTCTGGCCAGGGCGGTCGAAGAGGGCGGCACCAGCTTTGACGAGCAATACAAAAACGTCAACGGCGAGAGCGGTTATTTTGCCGTCTCACTGAACGCCTATGGAATGACCGGGGAACCGTGCAACCGGTGCGGCCGTGAAATAAAACGAGATTCTTGGATGAATCGGGGCAGTCACTTCTGCCCGAATTGCCAGAAACTCAAGGCCTAGGGCCTGGTTCCGCGCCCTGGGGGCTATCGGTGTGGCAAGCGACCCCTTGGAAATAAGGTATTTTTGATAGTCGCGGCAGTTGGTCCGCACTCAAATAATCGGCGAAGGCGGGGGAGTTAGCTTGTATCTCAAGAGCCTCACCCTAAAGGGATTTAAGTCTTTCGCCCAACCAACCACTTTTGCTTTCGAAAAGGGTGTGACCGCAGTTGTTGGTCCCAACGGTTCCGGAAAATCTAACGTTGTAGACGCGCTTGCCTGGGTAATGGGTGAGCAGGGTGCCAAGAGTCTTCGCGGTGGAAAGATGGAAGACGTTATCTTCGCCGGTACATCTACCAAGGGTCCACTGGGTCGTGCCGAAGTAATTCTTACTATTGATAACTCCGATGGCGCTTTGCCGATCGAGTACGCCGAGGTCACAATCTCACGTACCTTGTTCCGCAACGGCGGCAGTGAGTACGCAATCAACGGCGAGCCAGTTCGTTTGCTTGATGTGCAAGAACTTTTGAGCGACTCCGGTCTTGGCCGCGAGATGCACGTGATCGTTGGTCAGGGTCAGCTTGACTCTGTTCTTCGTGCCACTCCGGAAGAGCGTCGCGGTTTCATCGAAGAAGCCGCCGGTATTTTGAAGCACCGTCGTCGCAAAGAAAAGACTGAGCGCAAGCTTGACGCGATGCAGGCAAACCTAACTCGTTTGAATGACTTGGCCGGCGAAGTTCGTCGCCAACTAAAGCCGTTGAGCCAGCAGGCTGAGGTCGCTCGCGAGGCGCAGGGCATCGCAGCTGTTGTTCGCGATGCAAAGTCACGTTTGCTGGCTGCGGACATTTCAGAACTTCACCGCGGACTTGAAGAGACTGCAAAGTCTGAAGCAGATCGTCGCGGCGAACGAAACATACTGCAGAGCTTGCTTGCCGAGAACACTGCACGCCTTGGTCAACTAGAAGCGGCACAGGTTTCTACCGAACTCGATCAGGCTCGTAATCTTTCGTACCAGTTCGACTCGCTAGCCGAGCGTCTGCGTTCACTACTTTCTATTGCGAACCAGCGCGTTGCACTTTTGAGCCAGCAGGCCGAGGTTGCTGCGGGCCAGATCGATCCGGCTGCACTTGACTCAGAGGCAGACCAGGCCATTGCAACCGCAACAGAGTTGCAGGCAACCGTTGAAACTTTGAAGCGTGCGTTGCAAAGTGCCGAGGAATCTCGAAGCGAAGCGCGTGATGTACTTGAGAAGTTTGACAACCAGGTTGCCGAGCAGAACGCGCTGATCTCAAAGTTTGATCTAGATAAGGCACGCTTGGCTAACGAGGCCGCCGTCGCCGAATCTAAGTTGGTCAGCGTTCGTGGTGAAGTAGTTCGTCACGAGAGCGCACTTGGCGAAGCCCGCGACCGTCACGCTGCACGCAAGGCAGAGTACGACGCAGAACTTCAATCACAGAATCAGCAGAGCTCGGCAGACAGCGCACTTGAAAACCGATACGAAGCCGCACAGAAGGCTGTATCAGAAGCCGCTGCTCGAATCGATTCGTTGCGCGATGAGTTGCACAAGGCAGAGCGTGAGCGTGACTCACTAGCTGCCAAGCGTTCTGCGTTGAACCTGACCCTTGAGCAAAAAGACGGTGCGTCTGAGATTTCGTCGGCAGGACTTCGCGGTATTCGTGGCCTAGTAGCAACCCACATGAAGATTCAGAATGGTTTTGAGGCTGCCATTGCTGCGGCCCTTGGACCATTGGCCGATGCGTTGGTTGCCGATTCTCGCGACGAGGGTCTAGCAGCTATCG
Source organism: Microbacteriaceae bacterium (assembly GCA_947454285.1). GTDB lineage: Bacteria > Actinomycetota > Actinomycetes > Actinomycetales > Microbacteriaceae > Rhodoluna. The sequence continues at coordinate 28,432 of CANGJO010000003.1, forward strand.
AGCACCTAAAAAAGAGTGACGGTGGTCGCGTTGAACTCATCGTTGCCGATGTTGATTCCAAGGGCGCCGCAGCTAACTTTCCAAAGATTGCCGGTGCTCGTTCTGCCGCAGATGTAGTTGAGGCACCAACCGGA
>CANGJO010000004.1 GCA_947454285.1 Microbacteriaceae bacterium
CACGTATTTACTTCGGTGAGAACTCTCCGGCCTATTCAATCGTTGGCGCAGCAGCTGGAAAGCAGCCGCGCGAACTTGACTACCCAGCCGGTGACGGTGAAGCCGACCAGACTTACACAACCTTCAAGGGAAATGGTGGACCAAAGCTGGATAACATCGCTGCGCGTTTGGCTTACGCCTTGAAGTTCCAGAGCGAGCAAATTTTGCTTTCCGATGCAATCAGCAATGAGTCGCAGATTCTTTACAACCGCGACCCACGCTCTCGTGTTGCTGCGGTTGCTCCTTACCTAACTCTCGACAGCGATAGCTACCCAGCGGTTGTTGACGGGCGAGTTGTGTGGATCATTGATGGCTACACAACCTCAAACAACTATCCATACTCGCGCTCTGAAAACTTGAGTCAAGCGATTGCCGACAGTGGAACCGGAGACACGTTTGCTCGTGGTTCGGTGAATTACATTCGCAACTCAGTGAAAGCAACCGTGGATGCCTACGACGGCAGCGTGAAGCTTTACGCGTGGGATCAGAAGGATCCAATCCTTAAGACCTGGTCAAAGATTTTCCCTAACACCTTGAAGTCAATCAAGGAAATGTCTGGCGACCTTCTAAGCCACGTGCGCTACCCGGCCGACTTGTTCAAGGTGCAGCGCGCCGTACTTGGCGCTTATCACGTGAGCGACCCAGGTTCTTTCTACTCACAGGAAGACGCTTGGATGACTCCGAATGATCCGGTTACCGGAACCAGCATCACCAATGGTTCGCTGCAGCCGCCGTATTACTTGACTATGCAGGTGCCTGGTACCAAGGCTCCGGCGTTCTCGCTGTACACAACTTTTATTCCTAAGTCCACCGGCGAATCAAGTCGAAACGTTTTGAAGGGTTACTTGGTTGCCGATTCCGATGCCGGAAATGTTGCCGGTCAGGTTTCACCAAACTACGGAAAATTGCGCTTGCTGACTCTACCGGCCAGCACAATCGTGCCGGGACCAGGTCAGGTGCAAAATGCATTTAGCACCGATGCCGAGGTTGGCCGACTGCTGAATATCTTGCGCCAGGGTTCCACCCAGGTACTTAACGGAAACTTGTTGACGCTTCCGGTTGGTGGCGGTTTGCTTTACGTTCAGCCGGTTTACATTAAGTCAACTGGTGAGACCAGTTTCCCGTTGCTTAAGAAAGTTCTAGTTGCCTTTGGTGACAAGATCGCTTTCGAAGACACTTTGAATGGCGCACTCGATGCGCTGTTTGGCGGAAACTCTGGAGCCAGTGCCGGTGACGGAACTGCGATTGATGTGCCAACTAAACCGGGTACTCCAAACGCACCGGCAACAAGTAATTCGGCAAAGTTGAAGCAGGCGCTTCAGGCAGCGCGCAATGCGATGATCGCAAAAGAAAGCGCGATGGCCAAGGGTGACTGGACCGCTTATGGCAAAGCCGATGCCGCGCTGAAGACTGCACTTGATGCAGCACTGGCGTTGTCGAACTAAAAAATTAATGGGGGCTTTCGAGGCTCCAGCTCGCGTGCTACACTGGTATTACCGACGCGGGGTGGAGCAGTTCGGTAGCTCGCCGGGCTCATAACCCGGAGGTCGTAGGTTCAAATCCTGCCTCCGCAACCAATTACAAAAACCAGCCTCACTTTTCACTTGAAGAGTGAGGCTGGTTTTCTTTAACCGGATGCCGCTTGAGCGCTGTGCATAACTTGCAAGCAAGGTGGCCAAATTCGATACCTTCTGCCCATGACCAATCAGGTACGGCTTTACTCCATAGTTGGCTTGGCAATCATGCTTAGTCTTTTGGCGGTTGCGCCGGCACCCAGCTTCGCCGGTTGCAAGAATTCGGGCGGGTCAGCGGGGCACAGCAAATTTGGCTCGCAAGTAGATGGCGGCAGCGTCACAATCTGTGCCTCGGCGGTTGCGGTCACTCCGGCTAGATCTGCATTGGTCAAAACCCCGGTGCGATCAATCGCCAAAACAAAAACGGTCGCCAAGCCCACCCCGGTTGTAAAAACTGTTCCGGCATTCCACAGAATTAGCACACCGATATCCCCTGCTAAAAAAGTGGCCAAACCGGCAGTCAAAATCACGTTGAAGAAAAAGACTGACACCAAGGTAATTTCCAAACCAAGCACCGCAAATAAAACCTCGGCGGTGGCAAGTTTTACTCCGGCCGGTGTTACCGGAAACGTCTACCCGTCAAGTGAACTTTCGGTGGGGCAGCAGGCTTCGTTCACTTCAAGTGCGGTTCAGCATTACCGCGCCGGCAAACTTCTTGGTGTGCCAACCGAGGTTCGATTTACGCCAACATCGGTGTCCTGGGATTTTGGCGACGGTAATTCCGGCACCGGAAGTTATCTGCCGCACACCTTTAGCTCCACCGGCACCCACCAAGTGCAGGTGCGAGTGGTCTACGCGGTTAGCTACCGAGTCCGGGGAAGTCTGACCTGGATCGCGGAACCGGATTCCATCACGGTTGCCGACGACCTATTAGTTGATGTGTCGGCCGGCCCAAGTCACCCAAGCAATTCAGCGGTGAATTCGGGTGCAAATATGAAGGTGCTTTTGGTGGGGCAGGATTGCTATGCGAATCCCGGCAGCTTTGGTTGTAACTAAAAGCCTTTCGCAGGCAACGCTCAGCCGAATTTCATAAACTAATCAGACTTACTTGTAATTCTCGTTTCACGGCCACTGATAAACCGGGCGCCAAAAGAATTACAGGATCTGAAAGGTTATAAATGTCTGATTTCAACCGCCAATTTCTTTTCGACCAAATCGCCGAAGTAAAGCAAAAGCTAACCCTTCGTCAGAAGCTGGCAAAGCGCACAACCTTCTTGACCGGAACCGCAGCCATTGCACTTGGTGCAGTAGTTGGAGCCGGCGTGGGAGCGGGCGTTGGTGTTGCGGTTTATAACTCTTGGACCAGACCGGCCGCAGTTGTGGTCAACGATGCAAAATCAGTTACCTGGATCACCGGAGCGGCCGCGGTTGCCGCACCATCGGTGGTCACCATCAATGTTGCCGGAACCTCCGGAAGTGGCAGTGGCTCTGGCGTATTCCTTACCGAAGACGGTTTCATTTTGACCAATACTCACGTGGTAACACTCGATGGTTCTTCAGCATCTGTGAAAATTGAAGTCAAAACCTCAGATGGTCACGTTTACTCGGGAAAGGTGATTGGTACAGATCCAATCAACGACCTAGCTGTGGTAAAAATTTCGGCACCCATAACCTTCAAGCCAATCACCTTTGCAGATTCAAACTTGATCAACGTTGGTGACCGTGTGCTTGCAATTGGTGCGCCACTAGGTTTGCCAAACACCGTGACAGAGGGAATTGTGTCTGCGCTAAATCGCACCATCGCGGTTGCCTCTGCAGCAGTGCCAGAAAATTCTGGATCGGGAACCGGCGGACTACAACTATTTAGCGGAACCGGAACCGCGGTTAATCTTCGAGTGATTCAAACCGATGCCGCAATCAACCCAGGTAACTCTGGTGGCGCGCTGGTTGATGAAACCGGAAAGCTAATCGGAATCAACGTGGCAATCGCATCGGCCGGATCAAGTGGGCAGTCGGGAAATATCGGTGTTGGTTTTGCAATTCCATCCGATGTTGCCAAGCGCATCGCCAAGGAGATCATGACCACCGGTAAGGCAAGTCACGCGCTGTTTGGTGCGGGAGTGATTGATTCAACAAACTCAAAAGACAATTCAGGATTCAGCGTTGGTGCGTTGGTGAAGGAACTAACTGCTGGGGGAGCCGCAGAGAAGGCAGGCGTAAAAGTTGGCGACATTGTGGTTAAGTTCAACGGCCAGGCAATCACTTCTGCCGGTGAGTTGACCGCAGCCGTTCGTCAAGAGCCGGCCGGTGCCAAGGCGCAGGTTGAACTTTTGCGCGATGGTAAGTCGGTAATCCTGAATGTAGTCTTGGGTGACGCAGCAAACCTTAAGTAAGTTGGAATCATGAGTGATCTTTTTGTAAGCGAGTTAGAAGACATCGGTGGTCAAACCGCTGGCTCAACGCTGCTTGAAGAGCAGATTCAAAATGTTGAACCTGGCGATCACGAAAGAAATTCACACTACGTTCGCAAAGAGAAAATCGTTGAATCTGCCGTTCTAGGCACCCCGGTGATTGCACTCTGTGGCAAGGTGTGGGTTCCGGGTCGCGACCCAGAGAAGTTCCCGATTTGCCCAACCTGCAAAGACATTTACGAGGGGCTTCGCCCAGAGGATCCAAAGAGCGCAAACCCAGACAAATAAGTCGCCAAAGGTAGACTTGGGCCTGTGAATGATGCGCCAATCGGTATTTTCGACTCAGGAGTCGGCGGGCTTACAGTTGCCCGTGCGGTGATCGACCAACTTCCAAACGAGTCCATTATTTACGTGGGCGATACCGCAAACACCCCATACGGACCAAAGAGCATTCAAGAGGTGCGCGAGCTTGCGCTTGCCGTGATGGATCGCCTGGTTGATGAAGGCGTAAAGCTTTTAGTAATTGCCTGTAACTCTGCATCAGCCGCGGTGTTGCGCGATGCTCGCGAACGCTACACAGTTGGTCGCGGCATTCCGGTGGTTGAGGTAATCCAGCCAGCAGTTCGCCGTGCCGTTGCATCTACTCGCAATCGCAAAATCGGTGTGATTGGAACTAGCGCAACCATTACTTCAAAGGCTTACGACGATGCATTCGCAGCGGCCGTTGATCTGCACATCACCAGTGCAGCGTGCCCGCGCTTTGTGGAATTTGTGGAGCAAGGAATTACCTCTGGACCAGAACTTTTGGCAGTGGCCGAGGAATACCTTGGTCCAATTCGCGATGCCGGTGTTGACACTTTGGTTCTTGGTTGCACTCACTACCCGTTGCTGACCGGAGCGATTTCATACGTGATGGGCGAAGACGTAACTTTGGTTTCAAGTGCCGAGGAGACCGCAAAAGACGTTTACCGCACTTTGGTTGCACACAACTTGCAGCGCACCAGCAAGAGTGCGCCAACACTAACTTTCAAGGCCACCGGCGATGCCGAGTCTTTTGAAAAGCTTGCTCGCAGATTCCTGGGGCCAGAAGTTACGAAAGTAGAAGAAATCAGATGACCGTACGTGTAGATGGTAGAACTCCGGATCAACTTCGCAAGATTACCGTCGAGCGCGGATGGAGCGATCACGCAGAAGGTTCTGCACTGATTTCTTTTGGCGGCACCAAGGTGCTTTGCACCGCATCGTTCACCGCTGGCGTTCCGCGTTGGAAGGTTGGCAAGGGTGAGGGTTGGGTTACCGCCGAATATGCAATGCTTCCGCGTGCAACTCACGACCGCAACGACCGCGAGGCCGTGAAGGGAAAAATCGGCGGACGCACTCACGAGATCTCACGATTGATTGGCCGCAGCTTGCGCGCAATCGTTGACGTTCGCGAACTAGGCGAGAACACCATCGTGATTGACTGTGACGTATTGCAGGCAGACGGCGGCACTCGCACCGCTGCAATCACCGGCGCCTACATTGCACTTGCTGACTCAATCTCTTGGGCTCGCGAGAACAAGTTGATTCCGGCCAAGGCGCAGCCGCTTTCGGGAAGTGTTGCCGCTGTATCGGTTGGAATTATTGATGGCGAGCCATTCCTTGACTTGGCCTACACGGAAGACGTTCGCGCTCACACCGATATGAATGTGGTTGTAACCGGCGACGGAAAATTTGTTGAGGTACAGGGAACTGCAGAAGGCGTACCGTTTGATCGCGACGAGTTGAACCTGTTGCTTGATCTTGCGCTAAAAGGCACCACCGAACTTACTCAAATTCAAAAGGCTGCACTCACTGGAGCAAGCATCTAATGAAATTGGTGTTAGCCACTCATAACGCACACAAGGTTCAAGAGGTCGGTGCAATTCTTGGTGCGGCTGTTGCTGGCCTTGAGCTGGTTGGCTATGACGGCCCCGAACCAAAAGAAGATGGCACCAGCTTTTTAGAAAACGCACTTATCAAAGCACGTGCCGCTTTTGCCCACACTGGAATGCCATCGATTGCGGACGATTCGGGAATTGCGGTTGAGATTCTTGGTGGAGCACCCGGCATCTTTAGTGCACGCTGGGCAGGCGGTCGCGACAACGTTCAGAACCGCCAGTTGTTGCTTAGCCAGCTTGACGATGTGCGCGACGAAGACCGTGCCGCATCATTTGTTTGCACAATTGCACTGGTGACTGCAGACGGTGAAGTTTCATTTACCGGAATCTGGCCCGGGCGAGTGGCCCGTCAAGAAACCGGCGCAAATGGCTTTGGCTACGACCCAGTGTTTATTCCAGAGGGCTTCGAGGTTTCGGCTGCGGAGCTAGAGCCAGAAGTGAAGAATGCCTTGAGTCACCGCTCGCTGGCTTTGCAGCAATTGGCAAGTTACCTAAACCAGATTTAGCCAGTGCCGCTTAAGGCAATTGCTGCTTAGCGAATGATGGCTTCGGCCTTGTGTTCGCGACGAGTCTTGACAACTTCAATCACGATTGGAATCGTCGACAAAATCACAAAAGCAATGGTGAAGTATTCAACGTGCTGAGCCACGAATGGAATTTTGCCCAAGAAGAAGCCAAGCAGGGTTACTAAGGTTCCCCAGCCGATTACTCCGTAGACGTTGTATTTCAAGAAGCGGCGGTAATTCATTTGCCCAATGCCGGCTGCCACGGGAACGAAGGTTCGCATTACCGGTACGAAGTGAGCCAAAATAATTGCCTTGGCACCGTAGCGCTCAAAGAAGGAGTTTGTAGCGGCAACATTTTTTTGGCTAAAAAACTTTGAATCGGTTTTGTTGAAAACTGCCGGTCCAGATTTGCGACCAATCCAATAACCAGTTTGATCTCCAAGCCACGCGGCTAACGAAATTGCCGCACAACCCAGCCAAATCGGCACCGGGTAGGTTTCATTGCCAAGTGGAATTACAACATTTCCAGTGGAAATCATGAGTCCAGTTACAAAAAGCAGCGAGTCACCAGGCAAGAAGAAACCAATCAGCAAGCCAGTCTCGATGAAGACAATTGCGCAAACACCAATTAGCGCGTAGATGCCAAATGATGAGATCAATGCCTCAGGTTGTAGCCATTCGATGCCGAACATGGACTCCTATTTTCTGTGTCTTGGGCGCTAAATCTATTACTCGCGCCCCTAGCAGGAATCGAACCTGCGCACCCGCCTCCGGAGAGCGGTGCTCTATCCCCTGAGCTATAGGGGCAAAGGGCTGAGTTAAGACTAACAGCGTGCCTGGCTTAGGCTAGGCGCAGAAATCTTTGAATGGAGTTGACTGTGGCGTTGAAGTTACCGGGTCAGTGGGTATGGGATTCATGGTTCGCTTTCGATGGGCAGAACCATCACGCGTTTTATCTTCAGGCTTCACGCGCACTCGGGGATCAGAATCGTCGCCATAGAAACGTGACAGTCGGTCACGCGATTTCTTCAGACCTCAAAAACTGGACCGTGGTTGCGGATGCGCTTACTCCTTCAGAAGTTCCGGCCCCAGACAGTTGGACTACCTGGACAGGATCAGTAGTAAAAGGCGACGATGGCTTGTGGTGGATGTTCTACACCGGGACCAGTCGTGAAGATGCCGGTGAAAGGCAAACCGTTTGCGCCGCAACTTCAACAGATCTGATGACTTGGAACAAAGTCGAAGACCTACCAGTGGCCGCAGCTGATGAACGATGGTACAAAACGCTTGCCGCCGGATATGACAATGAACCTTTTCGCGACCCCTGGGTTTTCAAACTGCCGGGTCAAAACGAATGGACCATGCTCACTACGGCTGGATCAATAGAGGCTCAAAGTCGTCGCGAAGAGGCAATCATGGGTGTTGCCAAGTCTGCAGATTTAAAGACATGGACAATTCAGCCCCCGCTTGGTGGTCCGGGTCAGGGATTTGGCGAGACCGAGGTATTTCAGTTTGAGATTGTGGACGGAGTCCCAATTTTGCTTTTCTGCTGCGGATCTCAGTGGCTATCCGATGAACGAAGGGCGGCAGGGGAAATCGGTGGCGTTTACAGCATGCCTGTAGCCCAGGACCTGAGCGAAGTGAATTTCAACCGCGCCACGCTTTTCCCAGATACCTCTCTATACGCCTCCAGATTGGTGCAAAACACCGATGGAGACTGGAACCTAATTGCCTTCCTGAATAACGTTGACGGCGAATTCGTGGGTGAGCTTTGCGACCCCATCCCAGTCACCGCCGATCCAGTGAAGGGGCTGGTGCCCAGAGCCTAGATAACTGCTATCTCGTATGATTAGAGGTAAATCTTGACCAATGGAGGCCTATCGGGCCTCCTTTTCAATAAGGATCAACCTTGACTCCAGCAGATCTTTCTGCGGCCATCGTTCGCATCATCGCAGCCCTTCAGGCCGATGGCGCGCTTGGTGCTGCCGAGCTGCCTGCCGAGGTGGTTATTGAGCGCCCAAAGAATCGCGAACATGGCGACTGGGCAACCAATGTGGCCATGCAATTGGCTGGAAAGTTTGGCCTGAACCCACGTGCCTTTGCTGAGTTGCTTGCCGGCGAACTTTCAAAAGTTGATGGCATTGAAAAGGTAGACATCGCTGGTCCCGGTTTCATCAACATCACTCTTAGTGCCGCAGCCGCGGGTGAACTTGCCAAGGCAATCGTTGAGTCTGGTTCAGCTTTTGGTCGTGGCACTGACCTAGCCGGCGTAAAGCTAAATCTTGAATTCGTATCGGCTAACCCAACCGGTCCAATCCACATGGGTGGAACCCGATGGGCTGCCGTTGGCGATTCGCTAGCGCGCGTATTCGAGGCACAGGGTGCCGATGTAACTCGCGAGTACTACTTCAACGACCACGGTGCGCAGATTGATCGCTTTGCTCGTTCGCTGCTTGCACGTGCTCGCGGCGAGGCTGCACCTGAGGATGGCTACGGCGGCGCTTACATTCAAGAGATCGCCGATCGCGTGCTTGCCGAAACCGCCACCGATATTCTCTCGCTTCCTGAAGACGAAGCACAGGAAGCCTTCCGTGCCGCCGGTGTGGATTTGATGTTTGGCGAGATTCGCGAATCGCTGCATGACTTTGGCGTGGACTTTGACGTTTACTTCCACGAGAACTCGCTTTACGAATCAGGCGCCGTTCAAAAAGCAATTTCACGTTTGCGCGAACTTGGTCACATCTTCGAAGAAGACGGTGCAATCTGGTTGCGTTCAACTACCTTTGGTGACGATCGAGATCGCGTTGTAATTAAGAGCGATGGCGAAGCCGCATACATCGCCGGCGACTTGGCTTACTACCTAGACAAGCGTGAGCGCGGATTTGATCGTTGCATCTACATGCTTGGTGCAGATCACCATGGTTACGTGCCGCGCATGATGGCGCTTTGTGCTGCATTCGGCGACGAGCCAGGCAAGAATCTTGAAATCCTGATTGGTCAAATGGTTAACCTGATGCGCGATGGCGAACCAGTGCGCATGTCTAAGCGTGCCGGAACCGTTGTGACCATGGAAGACCTAGTTGAGGTTGTTGGCGTTGATGCTGCGCGTTACGCTTTGGCTCGTTCATCAATCAACTCACAGCTAGACATTGATCTTGAGCAGCTGCAAAAGAAGACCAACGACAACCCGGTTTTCTACGTGCAGTACGCGCACGCTCGCACCGCCCAGGTAGCCAAGAATGCCGCCAGCCTTGGCGTTGCTCGCACCGATTTTGATCCGTCGCTTTTGTCACATGCCACAGAGTCAGAGTTGTTGGCAAAGCTAAGCGAACTGCCACGCGTGGTTGCGCAGGCTGCGGAATTCCGCGAACCACACCGCGTTGCCCGCTACGTAGAAGAGGTAGCCGGTTCGTATCACCGTTGGTACGACGCTTGTCGCGTAACCCCGATATCTGGCGGGGACGTCGAAGCCGTGCACCGTACTCGTCTTTGGTTGAACGACGCCGCCGGCGTTGTGCTGCGCAATGGTCTTGAGCTTCTTGGCGTATCAGCCCCAGAAAGAATGTAGAAAATGTCTAACCCACTTGCTCCTGAATGGCTTGACTACCCGGCCGATGTAAATGCGATTGCGGAATCGGTGTGGCCTCGTCACGCTAAGCGTCGCGCAACCGGCGAGCTTGAAGTTGCTGGCGTTCCGGTTACCGATATCGCTAACCAATACGGCACACCAATTTATGTAATCGATGAAGATGACTTCCGTGCGCGCGCAACCGCTGCAAAAACTGCACTAACCGACGCCGCAAAGAAGATTGGCACTCAGGCAAAGGTTTACTACGCAAGTAAGGCATTCCTAAGTACAGAAATCGTTGGTTGGATTGACGAACTTGGATTGAATATTGACGTTGCCTCTGGTGGCGAACTTGCGGCGGCACTTGCTGGCGGAATTGAACCGGCACGAATTGGTCTGCACGGTAACAACAAGTCGCTTCGCGAAATTGGTCGAGCGGTAACTGCCGGAGTTGGCGCAATCGTGATTGATTCAGAAATTGAGATCGAACGCATTGCATCTGCAGCCGGTGCACAAGACAAGGTGCAACCAGTTCGCCTGCGCGTTAACACCGGCGTGCACGCAAACACTCACGACTTTTTGGCAACCGCGCGCGAAGACCAGAAGTTTGGAATCTCAATCGCTGATGCACCTGCTTTGGTTGCCAAGATTCGTTCACACTCGCACCTTGAGTTCCTTGGTTTTCACCAGCACGTTGGTTCGCAGATTTTCAATGCCGAAGGCTTTGTTGAATCAACCAAGCGCTTGATTGCACTGCACGCTGAAACTCTAAAGGGCGGCGAGATTCCTGAACTTAACTTGGGCGGCGGATTCGGTGTGAACTACAAGGTTGCCGACAAGGCTCCAAATATTGGCTACTTCGCCGACGCAATCACCGCGGTGGTTGCCGAGCAGTGTGCCGCCCTTGGCATTCCGGTTCCGACGCTTGCCTTTGAGCCTGGCCGCTACATCGCCGGCCCTGCTGGAATCACCCTTTACAACGTGGGAACCATCAAAGATGTAAAGGTCACCGACGGCTCAAGTCCGGCAGTGCGTAAGTACGTATCGGTTGATGGTGGCATGGGCGACAACCTGCGTACCGCGTTATATGAAGCCGAATATCACACTGTTATAGCCTCGCGCAGTAGCGATGCTAAGCCAGCGTTGGCTCGTGTAGTTGGCAAGCACTGCGAGAGTGGCGATATCGTTGTACGCAACGACTATTTGCCAGCCGATGTTCACCCGAATGATTTGCTAGCTGTTGCGACTACCGGTGCCTACTGCCACTCAATGTCGAACAACTACAACTTCTTGACCCGTCCGGCAGTGGTCGCGGTTCGCAGTGGTGAGGCCCGATTGATTATTCGTGCCGAAACTGAAGCAGACCTATTTACTCGAGATCTTAAGTACCAAGCAACAGCAAACCAGAACGAGAAGAGTTAATCGTGCAGGAATATCGCCCACTACGTGTTGCGCTACTTGGCGCCGGCTCAGTTGGTTCACAAGTCGCTCGACTTCTAATTGAGAACAAGGCAGAACTTGCAGCGCGCGTTGGTGCTGAACTAGAACTTATCGGTGTTGTTGTTCGCGACATTGAAAAAGCAGTGAAGGCCGGAGTGCCAAAGCAGCTGCTAACCACTGAGGCTGAAGACATCATTGTTAGCGCCGACATCGTGATTGAGGTCATGGGTGGCATTGAGCCAGCGCGTACTTACATTCTGCAGGCGTTGAACTCTGGTTCAGATGTAATCACTGCAAACAAGGCGCTGTTGGCAACTCACGGAACAGAGTTGTTCGATGCTGCCGAGCAGGTTGGTGCACAACTTTACTTTGAGGCCGCTGTTGGTGGCGCGATTCCAATCATTCGTCCGTTGCGCGAATCACTTGCCGGCGACAAGGTCAACCGCATCATGGGAATCGTGAACGGAACCACAAACTACATTCTTGATCGCATGGATTCAACCGGTGCAAGTTTTGAAGATGCACTTGCCGAGGCGCAGGCGCTTGGTTATGCAGAGGCTGATCCAACCGCTGATGTAGAGGCATACGATGCTGCGCAGAAGGCTGCGATTCTTGCATCACTGGCGTTCCACACAGAGGTACCGCTTGACAAGGTTTACCGCGAGGGAATTACAAAAATTACCGCTGCGCAAATCGATGCAGCCAAGCGCGACGGTTATGTAATCAAGATTTTGGCAATTGCAGAGCGCATTCCTGCCAACGGCGGCGAGGCTGGTGTTGCAGTTCGCGTTCACCCAGTTCTGATTGATCGCAAGCATCCGCTTGGTGCGGTTCGTGGTGCGTTCAACGCGGTGTTCGTTGAAGCAGAAGCTGCCGGCGAATTGATGTTCTACGGTGCTGGTGCCGGTGGTGTTCAAACCGCATCTGCAGTGTTGGGTGACTTGGTTTCGGCCGCAAAGCGTCACGTTGCCGGAGGCCCTGGTCTTGCCGACTCAGTGCACGCCAACTTGCCAGTGCTGCCAATTGACCGCGTGCACACTCGCTACCAAATCACTTTGGAAGTTACCGACCAACCTGGTGTGCTGGCCAAGATCGCCAACACATTCTCTGCAGGCAATGTTTCTATTGAGACCGTTGAGCAGTCAGTGCGTCAAGACGGCGGTAAGCGCAGCAAGACCGCTACCCTCGAGGTAGGAACCCATTCAGCCACCGATGCAGAACTCAGCGCAGTTGTTAAGGCACTTGCAGCAAGTGAATCGGTTGAATCAATTACTTCAGTAATCCGAGTAGAAGGAATCTAATGGCACACCAGTGGCGCGGAGTTATTCGCGAATACTTTGATCGACTAGACATCTCTAGCGACAACCCAGTGATCACACTGGGCGAGGGTGGCACACCATTGGTTGAAGCCCCAGCACTTGCTCGTCTAGTTGGTGCAGAGCGCGTACTTCTAAAGGTTGAGGGCATGAACCCAACCGGTTCGTTCAAGGACCGCGGTATGACCATGGCGGTTTCAAAGGCGGTTGGTCACGGTGCTCAGGCGGTTATCGCCGCGTCAACCGGAAACACTTCTGCATCTGCCGCTGCTTACGCTGCTGCTGCCGGAATCAAATCAGTTGTACTTGTTCCTAAGGGCAAGATTTCACTTGGCAAGCTTTCGCAGGCTGTTGCTCACAAGTCAGAGATCCTGCAGGTAAAGGGTAACTTCGACGACTGTCTAGATCTTGCTCGCGCACTTAGCGAGAACTACCCAGTGCACCTAGTGAACTCAGTTAACCCAGACCGCATCGAGGGCCAGAAGACTGGTGCGTTTGAAGTGGTTGACTCGCTTGGTTTCGCGCCAGACTTTCACGTGCTGCCAGTTGGTAACGCGGGAAACTACACCGCTTACTCAAAGGGATATGCCGAGGATCTAGCCGAGGGTCGCATTAAGGCGCTGCCAAAGATGTGGGGCTTCCAGGCTGAAGGTTCAGCGCCGTTCACTTTTGGCAACCCGGTAAAGAAGCCAGACACCATTGCAACCGCAATCCGCATTGGTAACCCAGCTTCGTACGATCTAGCTCTTGCTGCTCGCGAGGCATCGGGTGGTCAGTTTGGTTTTGTATCTGACAAAGAAATTCTTTGGATGCACCGATTCTTGTCAAACGAAGTTGGTGTTTTCGTAGAGCCATCTTCAGCAACTGGTGCAGCCGGTTTGTTCAAGCACTCTAAGAAGGGTGAAGTTCCTGCCGGTTCAACCATCGTGGTTACCGTTACCGGTCACGGCCTAAAGGACCCAATGTGGGCACTAAAGACTGAGAGCGGCAAGGACATCAAGCCAAAGGCAGTTGCTAACAAGGTTGAAGCAGTTGCCGAGCAGCTAGGTCTCTCAAAGAAGTAATCATGAGTTCACTTATCGGTAGAAAAGTTTCGGTCAAGGTGCCGGCCACATCGGCAAACCTTGGACCGGGCTTTGACACGCTAGGCATGGCTTTGTCGTATTACGACGAGCTAGTTGTTGAAGCGGTTGCCGGTAGTGGGGCAGTAGTTGAGGTTCACGGCGAAGGTGCTGGCGAAGTTGCCACCGATGAAAACAACCTGGTAGTTAAGTCTTTGGCTTACACATTTGAAAAGTTTGGTCAAAAAGTTCCTGGTCTAAAGCTGACCGCGCACAACATCATTCCGCACGGTCGCGGAATGGGTTCTTCTGGTGCAGCAGTTGTTTCTGGAATCGTTGCCGCCAAGGGTTTGCTTGAGGGCATCGTAAATATTTCTGATCAAGAACTACTCACCATTGCGACCGAACTTGAAGGTCACCCAGACAACGTTGCACCAGCACTTTTTGGTGGACTAACCATTGCGTGGGAAGACGAGTCTGGCCCGCACCACAAAAAGCTTTTCGTGCACCGCGGTGTATCACCACTTGAACTAGTTCCAAGTTTTAAGATGTCTACCGCTCTTGCACGTTCGCTTCAGCCAGAATCGGTTCCGCACGATGACGCTGTTTTCAACGTTTCGCGTTCGGCTCTTTTGATTGCCGCGCTAACCCAAAGCCCAGAGCTTTTGTTGGCCGCAACTGAGGACCGCCTGCACCAGGATTACCGTGCAGCGGCAATGCCAGAGACCGATGAGATCGTGAAGTTGATGCGCGAACACGGCCATGCAGCAGTAGTTTCCGGCGCCGGACCATCGGTGTTGGTATTGGCCAGTGACCCAGCCCAGCGCCTAGAAGCCGCTAAATTGGCCGCCAAGCACTATCCACAGTGGAAGGCGTTGCTTTTGGCTGTGGACTTCAAAGGTGCTACAGTGGCCTTGCACCAATAATTGGTGAAAATCCCGCAGATCTAACGCGGTAGCAGCATGTTCAAAACGTGCAGGCAGTGACTCTCTAAATAAAACAGTCACGAATATCTCCTAAGAAAGAGAAATCAATAAACATGGATGAAATCCAGGAAACCACTCCGGTAAAGAAGTCTCGTCGCGTAGTTGCAGACGGATCAGCTTCAGCCGAGAAGACAGAAGCCCCAAAGAAGGCCCCTCGTGCGAAGGCTGCTAAAGCAGACGCTGCAGAGCCAAAGGCCGAGAAGGTAGTTGCCGAAAAGTCAGTAGATGCTGGCGAGTCTCGTTCTAACGATTCAGGTGAATCAAGCGAACGTTCAGGCGGAAACAACCGCAACCGTAACCGTAACCGTAACCGTGGCGAAGGCCGCGAGCAGCGCGAGGGCGGCGAAGAGAATTCAAACCGCGACAACTCAACCCGTGACAATTCGACTAGAGACAATGATTCACGCAACGAGCGCGACTTCAACGACGAGCGTCGCGGCAACAACCGCAACCGCAACCGTAACCGTGATCGCTACCGTGATCGTGACAACCGTGGTCGTCGCGGTGGCAACGGTAACCAGCACGATGAGATCGAGCCAGAAATTTCTCCGGATGACGTGCTAGTTCCAGTAGCCGGAATCTTGGACGTACTAGATAACTACGCATTCGTTCGCACCAGCGGTTACCTGCCTGGACCAAACGATGTTTACGTTTCACTAGGTCAGGTTAAGAAGTACAACCTACGTAAGGGTGACGCTGTTGTTGGTTCAATCCGTCAGCCTCGCGAAGGCGAAGGCCAGGGCCGTTCAAAGTTCAACGCAATCGTTCGCATTGAGTCAATCAACGGTCTGACCGTTGAGCAGGCTGCAACTCGTGTTGAGTTTGGCAAGCTAACTCCGCTTTACCCACAGACTCGTTTGCGTCTTGAGACAGAGCCAAACAAGCTGAGCACCCGAATCATCGACTTGGTTTCACCAATCGGTAAGGGTCAGCGTGGTCTAATTGTTTCGCCACCAAAGGCCGGTAAGACCTTGGTGCTACAGGCAATCGCAAACTCAATCGCAGTTAACAACCCAGAGGTTCACCTAATGGTTGTTCTAGTTGACGAGCGTCCTGAAGAAGTTACCGATATGCAGCGCACCGTAAAGGGCGAAGTTATTGCTTCAACCTTCGACCGTCCTGCAGAAGACCACACCACAGTTGCCGAGTTGGCAATCGAGCGCGCAAAGCGTTTGGTTGAGCTTGGTCACGACGTTGTTGTTCTACTTG
Organism: Microbacteriaceae bacterium; assembly: GCA_947454285.1. Classification (GTDB taxonomy): domain Bacteria; phylum Actinomycetota; class Actinomycetes; order Actinomycetales; family Microbacteriaceae; genus Rhodoluna. The sequence goes on from CANGJO010000004.1 coordinate 15,970, forward strand.
ACTCGATCACCCGCCTTGGTCGCGCTTACAACTTGAGTGCACCGGCATCTGGCCGAATTCTTTCTGGTGGTGTTGACTCGTCAGCACTTTATCCACCAAAGCGTTTCTTTGGTGCAGCCCGAAACATTGAAGATGGCGGATCGCTAACCATTCTTGCTACCGCTCTTGTAGAGACCGGTTCAAAGATGGATGAAGTTATCTTCGAAGAGTTCAAGGGAACCGGAAACATGGAACTTCGTTTGTCTCGCTCACTTGCAGACAAGCGAATCTTCCCTGCGGTTGACGTTAACGCTTCTGGTACTCGCCGTGAAGAAATGCTCATGGCTCCAGACGAAACCAAGATCATTTGGAAGCTTCGTCGTGCACTTGCCGGCCTTGAGCAGCAGCAGGCGCTTGAGCTTGTGCTTAGCCGCCTAAAGGAAACCTCTTCAAACGTTGAGTTCCTAATGCAGGTGCAGAAGTCAATGCCAGTTCCAACCGGTTCTGACTCGGAGTAATTAATTGCTCGATTCGGTACAACCTCTCTTAGCTGAGCACGCTGAACTTCAGACCAAGCTGTCTGATCCAGCGCTGCACGGTAATCCTGCTCTAGCCAAGAAGCTCAACCGCCGCTACGCGGAATTGAGTGCAATCGTCGCTGCGTACAACCAGGTGTTGGCGTATACCGAGGACCTAAAGGCTGCCAAAGAGTTGGCTAAAGAAGATGAGATGTTTGCCGAGGAAGCAACTCTTAACGAAGAGCGCTTAACCGCTGCGCAAGAAAAACTGCGTCGCCTACTGATTCCTCGTGACCCCGATGACGGCCGCGATGTCATTATGGAAATCAAAGCCGGTGAAGGTGGCGCGGAGTCTGCGCTATTCGCAGCCGACTTGCTTCGTATGTACATTCAGTACGCCAACTCAAAGGGTTGGAAGACAGAAATTCTTGATAAGAATGAATCGGACCTTGGCGGTATCAAGGACATACAGCTTGCGATCAAGGGAAACTCAACTGACCCAGCTCAGGGTGTGCACGCACACCTGAAGTACGAGGGTGGTGTGCACCGCGTTCAGCGTGTACCGGCAACTGAAACTCAGGGACGCATTCACACATCGGCTGCCGGTGTATTGGTTTTCCCAGAAGTGGATGAGCCAGAAGAAGTAGAGATCAGCCAAAACGATTTGCGCATTGACGTTTATCGTTCTTCTGGTCCTGGTGGTCAGTCAGTTAACACCACCGACTCTGCCGTTCGTATTACTCACTTGCCAACCGGTATTACCGTGGCGATGCAGAACGAAAAGTCGCAGTTGCAGAACCGTGAAGCTGCGATGCGAGTTTTGCGTGCACGTATTTTGGCGGCCCAGCAAGAGGCTATTGAGGCAGAGCAGTCAGCTGCTCGTAAGTCACAGGTAAAGTCTGTTGACCGTTCCGAGCGCATTCGTACTTACAACTACCCAGAAAACCGCATCGCCGATCACCGCACTGGCTACAAGGCCTACAACCTTGATGCCGTGATGGATGGGGCACTTGAGCCGGTTATTCAGTCTGCAATTCAGATGGATGAGGAATCTCGTCTAGCTGCACTTGGCGACGAAAAGAAATAACCCAATGGCTGCGCAGGCTGGCGTTCTGTTGCGAGATCTCGTTGAGCATGCCGCAAAGCGTTTTGAAGAAGCCGGAATAGATTCGGCAATGGTTGATGCCGAACTTCTTGCAGGCCACGTCCTAAAGCTCACTCGCGGAGGAATCCAAAGCGAAATTATTCGCGGTGCCGAAATCACCGATACCCAGGCCGATGCCATCACCCAGTTGTATGCCCGTCGCCTAAATCGCGAACCATTGCAACACATCACCGGCAAGGCATATTTTAGAAACCTAGAACTTCAAGTTGGCAGGGGAGTATTCATTCCACGCCCGGAAACTGAGTTCGTGGCTCAGCTTGCAATCGATGCACTGCGAGCAGTTGCCAGCGAGCAGCCGATCGCAGTTGATCTTGGAACTGGTTCAGGCGCCATTGCATTGGCATTGGCAACTGAGGTTAGCAATTCAAAGATCTACGCCGTCGAAAAGTCTGACGACGCAATTTCCTTTACCCGAAAGAACTTTGCCAACTGCGCACCAGAGAACGCGGTGTTAATTCATGGCGATTTAGCCGATGCTTTTGGCGAGCTTGACGGCACGGTATCGGTTGTTGCATCGAACCCGCCTTACATTCCGTTGGCCGCAGTGCCTCGCGATGTTGAGGTTCGCCTGCACGATCCCGAGCTTGCGCTTTACGGCGGCGAGGACGGCATGCAGGTAATGCATCAGGTTTCGGCAACGGCTAAACGCCTGCTTCACTCGGGCGGAACACTGGTTGTTGAGCATGCCGACTCGCAAAGCCAGCAGGTGAGTCAACTACTATTGGCTGATGGGTGGCGACAAGTTCGTGCCCACAAAGATTTGACCGGACGAGACAGAGCAGTTACCGCAATCAAATAATTTTGATTTCATCGAGAGGAGGGGAAATGTCAAACCGAATTTACGATTGTTCGCTTGATACTGACCTCCTTACCGGAATGCGTCTTGCCAAAGTTTCTCTTGGTCGCAATGAACTGGTAGTTCTGCCAACTGACACCGTTTACGGATTAGCCGCCGACGCATTCTCGCCGGTTGCTGTTTCGGCGCTGCTTGCCGCGAAAGGTCGCGGACCGCAGTCGCCACCGCCAGTTCTAATCGGCACAATCCAAACTCTGCAGGCGCTGGCCGAAGATATTCCTGAAGTCGCTCATCGCTTGGCACAAACCTTTTGGCCTGGTGCGTTGACCATGATTTTGAAATCTCAAGCATCACTTACTTGGGACCTAGGCGAAACCAAGGGAACCGTTGCCCTGCGCATGCCTGATCACAAGATCGCATTGGCGCTATTGCAAGAAACCGGCCCGTTGGCAGTATCAAGTGCCAACCTGACCGGCGAACCAGCTGCCACCACCTGTCAGCAGGCAGAACAGTACTTAGGCGACAAAGTTGCCGTCTATCTTGATGGCGGTAACAGCCCAAAGGGCGAGGCCTCAACCATTCTTGATTTGACCGGACTGGTTGATTCATACGATGCCGATGGAAAAGTAAGCACCACCGGAAAAATTAAAATCGTTCGCCGTGGTGCGCTGTCTGCAGAAAAGATTCGCACAATTGCCGGCGACCTATTAGAGGAAACTGCATAAAGTGCGCGCGTATCTATTGATGATGCTGATTGCAGCAGTGGTCACCTTTTTTGGGACTTTCTCAGTTTTGAAGCTAGCTCACAAGTACATGATTTACCCACAGATTCGTTCACGCGATGTGCACACCAAACCAACTCCACGCCTTGGTGGCATCGCAATGTTTGCCGGGTTCCTTATCACCATCACCATCGCCGGATTCATTGGTTGGTTTAGAAGTGTTTACGCAGAGCCACTGCAAATCATCGCAATCGTGGCTGCAGCGTTCTTGATTACCTTGATTGGATTTCTTGACGACCTTTACGACCTGGACTGGAGCCTAAAGCTTGCCGGCCAATTCGTGGTTGCCGGAATCTTGGCTTGGCAGGGAGTGCAGATTGTTTCACTGCCAATCGCGGGCCTAACCATCGGCAGTTTTGGAATATCCTTCATCGCCACCGTTTTCTTAGCGGTGCTCGTGATGAATGCAGTTAACTTCATCGACGGTCTTGATGGTTTAGTAGCAGGTGTGGTGTTTATCGGAACATCGGTGTTCTTTGCATACAGCTACGTTTTGGCTCAGCAGACTTCGCCAACCAACTACTTCAACCTGGCCTCGTTGCTATCGGCAGTCGTTATTGGCATGTGCCTTGGATTCCTGCCTTACAACTGGCACCGCGCCAAGATTTTTATGGGCGACTCTGGAGCGATGCTGCTTGGGCTTTTGATGGCAACTACAGCGCTGACCGTGACCGGCCAGATTGACCCGCAAAACGTCAGTCGCGGTGAGCTTATTCCGGCCTTTATTCCGTTGATCCTGCCATTGGCGATCTTGATCCTGCCACTACTGGACTTCTCACTTGCAGTGGTTCGCCGTCTTCGTGCCGGAAAGTCCCCGTTCGCCGCAGACCGCGAACACCTGCACCACCGATTGCAGGACTTCGGCCACACCCACCTGGGCTCTGTGCTGGTTTTCTACGTTTGGACCGCGCTGATCTCAATTAGCTGTTTGCTCTACTTCTTCCTGCCGGTATGGGCGGTGGTTATTTTCACATTGCTGGGAATCGCCGGTTGCCTGACCTTTACTCTCTGGCCGCTAATTCAGCGCCGTCGCAATCTAAGGGGAATCAATGTCTAAGGCTTCAAGCAATCTATTCACCAGGGTCCTAAAGCTTGGTTCTGCGCTTATCGGTGCGATTGCAGTTGTGGGTGGGTTGATTGGCTTCCTAGTAGCGGGCATCCCGGGCCTGACCAGTGCCCTGATCGGCGCCTCACTTACCTTGGCCTTTGTCACCCTGACTGCCCTGAGCGTTTGGCTTGGCGGCAAACTTCCACTGGGTGGATTCTTTGGCGTGGTGTTGGGTGGCTGGCTAGTCAAGATTGTTGGATTCGCACTGGTTATCGGTGCTCTCAAAGGAGCCGATTTCATCAACGGACCGGTGCTGTTTTTCACCTTGGTGGCAGCGATTTTGGGAACACTTGCGGTTGATTCAGTTTTGGTGCTGAAGGCACGCATCCCGGTAATTGGCGACTAAAACTTCCTGATAGAATTTCCGTAAGAACCAAGCCAATCAAGGTTCTTATCCCGTTGTAAATCGCCGCAAGGCTGTCGTCAATCTTGCCCCGAAACAGGAGTCCACACTGTTCAATTACGCACAGGGTCTGCTAGTAGTAGCAGCTAACACCGAAGAGTCGGGTAGTGGATTTCACGCTCCTTCAATCATGGAGTTTTATCCAGAAGTTGTAGCGTTTGCAGGCACCCCATTTGCGTTGAACCGAATCATGTTGATTCGTCTAGTTGTTCTTGCACTTCTTGTACTTGTATTCGCGCTTTGGACCGCAAAGTTCCAGAAGGCAACCAAGACTCAGAACTTTGTTCCAGGCAAGTTCCAGTTGATGGGTGAAATCTCATTGAACTTCGTGCGCAAGAGCATTGCTCACGATCAGCTTGGTGAAAAAGATGGCGACCGATTCCTGCCGCTACTCACCACAATCTTCTTCGTAACTCTGGGCATGAACATCACAGGAATCATTCCTGGGTTCAATATCGCGGGCACCTCAGTAATTGGTCTACCAATCGTGATGGCCGTTGCTGCTTACGTGACTTTCATCTACGCGGGTATCAAGAAGCACGGCGGTCACTTCTTCACCTCTGCGCTGTTCCCAGCCGGTGTGCCTAAGGCTTTCTTGATCTTGGTAACTCCAATTGAGTTCCTATCAACTTTCATTCTTCGTCCAGTTACTCTGGCTCTGCGTTTGACCATGAACATGATCGCTGGTCACTTGCTTTTGGTGCTGTGTTTCTCAGCTACCCAGTTCTTCCTGTTCAACGCAGACGGTGCATTCAAGCTGTTTGGTGCAGGAACCTTTGCCTTTGGTTTCGCCTTCACTCTTTTTGAGATGTTGGTTGCATTCCTGCAGGCATACGTTTTTACTCTTCTGACCACGGTCTACATTCAGTTGGCCCTATCAGACGAGCACTAAAGGCTGACGACCGTCAGTCTTAAACCACGGAAGGGAAATACAAAGTGGACGTTACAAACATCGCCGCACTGAGCGGCAACCTAGCAGTAGTTGGCTACGGCCTAGCAGCAGTAGGTCCTGGTATCGGTGTAGGTCTAGTTGTTTCAAAGACCATCGAGTCAATCGCTCGCCAGCCAGAGCTAGCAGCAAAGCTTCAGGTCACCATGTGGCTTGGTATCGCATTTACCGAGGCGCTAGCGCTTATCGGTCTTGCAACCCCGTTCATCTTCGCTTAGTCAGTCAGGAAACTTAAACCATGATTTCAAGGATTCTCGCTAGTGCAGCGGAGGGTGAGGCAGCGCCAAACCCACTGTTGCCATCTAGCTACGATCTCCTTTGGTCTTCGGTCGTTTTCGTAATTCTGCTTGCCTTCTTCTGGTTCAAGGTTCTTCCTAACTTTAAGAAGACTCTTGATGACCGCACCCAGGCGATCGAAGGTCGTCTTGAAGCGGCAGAAAAAGCTCAGGCCGAGGCTGCAGCTAAGACTGCAAACATCGAAGCCGAGCAGGCAGCTGCACGTGCAGAAGCAGCAGAGATTCGCGAGGCAGCTCGCGCCGAGGGTGCAGTCATTTTGGCTGAACTTAAGGAGCAGGCATCTGCCGAGGCGGCTCGTTTGACTGCAACTGCAAAGGCACAGATTGAAGCAGAGCGTCAGGCAGCATTGATTTCACTTCGCGCAGAGGTTGGCACACTTGCCATTGACCTTGCGTCAAGCGTTGTTGGTGCAAGTCTGCAGAACGACAAGATCGCTAGCTCAGTAGTCGACCAGTTCTTGGCCGACCTAGAGTCAGCAGGCAAGAAGAACTAATGGCAAGCTCAACCAGACAGTCGCTAGCGGCAGCAAAGACAGCGCTAAACCCGCTGCTTGCTAAGGCAGACCTCAAGTTCGCAGAAGAGATTTTTGCAATCGGCGCAGCCGTTGCATCTTCGTCTCAGTTGCGCAGCATCCTCTCGGACCCTTCCGCCGAGGCTAAGGCAAAGTCAGGAGCGTTGGCTGCCGTATTCGGCAAGAACGTTTCTGCAACTGCACTTGAGTTCGCGACCACTCTGGTTGAACTTCGCTGGTCAACCGGGCAAGACCTAGTTAGCGCATTCGAGCAGCTAGCTGTTTACGCAGTTGCTGCAATTGCCGCTAACAACAAAAAGATCGCCGATGTTGAAAGTGAACTATTTGCTTTCAAGCAGGCTGTTGATTCTGATCAGGATCTTCAGTTCGCACTTGGCGACCGTCTTGCTTCAGAAGACGCACAACTTGCGTTGGTATCAACACTGATTAAGGGCAAGGTCAGCGATGAAGCTGCAGTTCTTATTCGTCGTGCGGTTACCGGTGCTCGTCGTCGTCGCGTTGCGCTAGTTCTAGAGCAGTTCGGCAAGCAGGTTTCTGCTTACGCAGAGCGCCTTGTTGCAACAGTTACCGTGGCGGCACCGATGAGCGCAGCTCAGCTGGATCGTCTTGAAGGTGTTCTGGCAAAGTCTTACGGACAGAGCCTGAAGCTAAATGTTGAGGTAGATCCAGCAATCCTCGGCGGCATCAAAGTGCAGGTTGCTGGAGAGATTCTTGACGGAAGCCTGGCTTCACGTCTTACCGACGCAAAACTTCAGTTGGCATAACCACCAACTGACCAAAAACTTCAGTCACTAATCCGACTGAGAGACCAACAGGGGTTCGCCCCAGAAGTAGAGGAACGAGATGGCAGATCTGAAAATCAGCCCGAACGAGATTCGCGACGCTCTAAAGGACTTCGTTAAGTCTTACGAGCCAGCCAAGGCTTCTCGCTCAGAGGTAGGCCACGTAATCGATGCCGGTGACGGTATTGCTCACGTAGAGGGACTACCTAGTGCGATGGCTAACGAGCTACTTAAGTTCGCCGATGGCACTCTAGGCCTTGCCTTGAACCTCGACGAGCGCGAGATCGGTACCGTTGTGCTCGGAAACTTCGAAGGCATCGTTGAGGGTATGGAAGTTCACCGCACAGGTGAAGTTCTTTCTGTACCTGTTGGTGACGCATTCTTGGGTCGCGTTGTTGACCCACTAGGTAACCCAATCGATGGTCAGGGTGACATCAAGGCAGAGGGTCGTCGTGCGCTAGAGCTTCAGGCTCCTGGCGTTATGGCTCGTAAGTCTGTTCACGAACCACTTCAGACCGGTATCAAGGCAATCGACGCAATGATCCCAGTTGGTCGTGGTCAGCGTCAGCTAATCATTGGTGACCGTCAGACCGGTAAGACCGCTATCGCGATCGACACCATCATCAACCAGAAGGCAAACTGGGAATCAGGCGACGTCAACAAGCAGGTGCGTTGCATCTACGTTGCGATTGGTCAAAAGGGTTCAACCATTGCTGGTGTTAAGGGCGCTCTTGAAGAAGCCGGCGCAATGGAGTACACCACCATCGTTGCTTCTCCTGCATCTGACCCAGCTGGTTTCAAGTACCTAGCTCCTTACACCGGTTCTGCAATTGGTCAGCACTGGATGTACGGCGGCAAGCACGTATTGATCATTTTTGATGACCTTTCAAAGCAGGCTGAGGCCTACCGTGCAGTTTCACTTCTTCTACGTCGTCCACCAGGCCGCGAGGCTTACCCAGGTGACGTGTTCTACCTTCACTCACGCCTACTAGAGCGTTGTGCAAAGTTGAACGACGAGCTTGGCGGCGGTTCAATGACTGGTCTTCCAATCATCGAGACCAAGGCAAACGACGTTTCTGCATACATTCCAACCAACGTGATTTCGATCACCGACGGTCAGATCTTCTTGCAGTCAGACTTGTTCAACTCAAACCAGCGTCCTGCGATTGACGTAGGTATCTCTGTTTCACGTGTTGGTGGTGCAGCGCAGGTTAAGGGCATCAAGGGTGTTTCAGGAACCCTGAAGCTTGAGCTTGCTCAGTACCGCGCACTTGAGGCTTTCGCAATGTTTGCGTCTGACCTTGATGCAGCTTCACGTCAGCAGCTTGCTCGTGGTGCACGTCTGATGGAGCTTCTAAAGCAGCCTCAGTACTCTCCATACCCAGTTGAGGAACAGACCGTTTCTATCTGGGCTGGTACCACCGGAAAGCTAGACGAAGTTCCAGTTGAAGACGTTCTACGTTTTGAGGCTGAGCTTCTTGAGCACCTTCGCCGCAACACCAAGGTTCTAAACACCATTCGCGAGACCAGCAAGCTGGAAAGCGACACCGTGGCAGAACTTGAAAAGGAAGTTACAAAGTTCAAGAAGAGCTTTGCAACCAAGGCAGGTACTCCGCTTCCTTCAAACAGTGCAGCAGCGCTAGACGAAGAAGACGTAAACCAGGAAAAGATCGTGAAGGGCAAGAAGAAGTAATTCTTCTTACCTTTACGGAACTAACCACAAAGACTATTTAGATACAGAGAGCGAGGAGAGAACATGGGAGCGCAACTTCGCGTCTACAGACAAAAAATTAAGTCTGCACAGACCACCAAGAAGATCACTCGTGCCATGGAGTTGATCTCCGCTTCGCGCATTAACAAGGCTCAGCAGCGCGTTGCAGCATCAACCCCTTACTCGCGTGCAGTTACTCGTGCGGTTTCAGCGGTAGCAACATTTTCAAATGTTGACCACCCGCTAACTACAGAGCCAGCTCGTATTGACCGCGCAGCAGTAGTGATTTTCACTTCTGACCGTGGTCTTGCTGGTGCATTCTCATCCAACGTTCTAAAAGAGGCAGAGCAGCTAACCAACCTTCTCAAAGAGCAGGGTAAGGAAGTTGTTTACTACCTAGTCGGCCGCAAGGCTGTGGCTTACTTTGGTTTCCGTCGTCGTTCATTCGCGCAGAGCTGGATTGGTGGCTCAGACTTGCCACAGTTCGGCACCGCTAAGGAAATCGCAGATGCAGTTGTTGCTGCATTCAACACCGATTACAAAGACGGTGGCGTGGACGAAATCCACTTAGTTTCAAACCGCTTCATCTCGATGATCGCTCAGGTTCCAGAGGTAGTTCGTCTACTTCCACTTGAGATCGTTGAGGGTATTGAGGCTCCTGCTGAGTCTCAGGTTTACCCGCTTTACGAATTCGAGCCAGATGTAAACAAGGTGCTTGACGCACTGCTACCGGTTTACATTGAGAGCCGTATTTACAACGCAATGCTGCAGTCTGCTGCTTCAGAGCACGCAGCTCGTCAGAAGGCAATGAAGTCAGCTACTGACAACGCCGACAAGCTGATCAAGAACTACACCCGCCTGTCAAACGCAGCGCGTCAGTCAGAAATTACGCAACAGATTTCCGAAATTGTTGGTGGTGCAGACGCTTTGTCTACCGCCGGCAACGAGGACTAAGAGAAAGAAAGAGAAATGGCCGAGACCAAGAACAAGGCTGGAGTAGGGCGCATTGCACGCGTTACTGGTCCAGTTGTTGACATCGAGTTCCCGCACGATGCCATCCCTGCTATCTACAACGCTCTAACCACTGAGCTAGACGTAGCAGGCGAGAAGACCACTCTTACTCTTGAGGTTGCACAGCACCTCGGAGATGACCTAGTGCGCGCAATTGCATTGAAGCCAACCGATGGTTTGGTTCGAGGTGCAGAGGTTGCCGACACAGGCGCTCCTATCTCAGTACCTGTTGGTGATGTCACAAAGGGTCACGTATTCAACGTGACCGGTGAAGTTCTAAACGCTAAGCCAGGCGAGAAGATCGAAGTTAAGGAAACTTGGTCGATCCACCGTCAGCCTCCTGCGTTCGACCAGCTTGAGTCAAAGACCACCATGTTCGAGACCGGTATCAAGGTTATTGACCTTCTTACCCCTTACGTACAGGGTGGAAAGATTGGTCTATTCGGTGGTGCCGGTGTTGGTAAGACCGTTTTGATTCAGGAAATGATTTACCGTGTGGCAGAAAACCACGACGGTGTATCGGTGTTCGCTGGTGTGGGTGAGCGTACTCGTGAGGGTAACGACCTAATCGACGAAATGACCGAGTCTGGTGTTATCGACAAGACCGCACTGGTCTTTGGTCAGATGGATGAGCCACCTGGCACCCGTCTTCGCGTTGCTCTTTCAGCGTTGACCATGGCGGAGTACTTCCGTGATGTTCAAAAGCAGGACGTGCTGTTGTTCATCGACAACATCTTCCGCTTTACTCAGGCAGGTTCTGAGGTTTCGACCCTTCTAGGTCGTATGCCGTCTGCTGTGGGTTACCAGCCAAACTTGGCCGATGAGATGGGTCTGCTACAGGAGCGCATCACATCAACCCGTGGTCACTCGATTACCTCGCTGCAGGCGATTTATGTTCCTGCGGACGACTACACCGACCCAGCCCCGGCAACCACATTTGCTCACTTGGATGCAACTACCGAGCTTTCTCGTGACATTGCGTCTCAGGGTCTATACCCTGCGGTGGACCCATTGACCTCGACTTCCCGTATCTTGGACCCTCGCTACATCAGCAAGGACCACTACGAGACCGCAACAACTGTGAAGCGTATTCTGCAGAAGAACAAGGAGCTTCAGGAAATCATTGCGATTCTTGGTGTTGAGGAGCTTTCTGAAGAAGACAAGATCACTGTTTCACGCGCACGTCGTATTCAGCGCTTCTTGTCACAGAACACCTACATGGCTACCAAGTTCACTGGTGTTGCTGGTTCAACAGTTCCACTGAAGGACACCATCGAAGGCTTCTCTGCGATTGCTCGCGGTGACTTCGACCACGTTGGTGAGCAGGCGTTCTTCAACCTTGGTGACATCAACGATGTTCTAAAGGAATGGGACAAGATCCAGAAGGAATCAGGTAAGTAATAATGGCCACCCTTCGCGTTGAACTAGTAGCTGCCGACCAGGCCGTATGGACTGGCGAAGCCAAGATGGTTGTTGCAAAGACTGTCGAAGGTGAGATTGGTTTGCTACCAGGTCACGAACCAATGCTTGCCATTCTTGGCGCCGGCGAGGTTCGCATAACCCTTGAAGACGGAAACGTTATCAAGGCAAATGCCGAAGACGGATTCCTGTCAGTCGAGAACAACGTTGTGGCAGTAGTTGCTCGCAATGCTTCTCTTGTCTAAATAGCTTTCAGTAAAAAAGCCTCCGAATTATTCGGAGGCTTTTTTATTTGGCTTGTCTTCGGGCGAGGGGGTTGCCTTGCGTGCTAACTTCTGTTCCTCGACTATAACGGCCGCATTTGCTGCGCTTGGCTGGTATAACTCATTCACTACTCCAAGGGCCGCACCGGCTATTGGGTACTTTTTAAATCTTTTTGGCTTGTTTCGAGTACGAATTTTTTTAGGCAGCGGAACAAATAAAAGCACAATGCCGAGTCCGGCCAAAATTAACCACGGGATGGCGTCCACTTAACATCACCGCCTGCACCTGCGTTCGCGGTCCTGGCCAGAACAAACAGCAAGTCGCTCAGGCGATTAAGGTACTTGGCAGTCAATACATTGATGCCGCCGGCATCGGCGCCCTTCTTAGACGGCTCAACACCGTGAGCTTCAATTGCGTGCCAGGTGGCGCGCTCGGCACGACGAACCACGGTACGGGCCAAGTGGAGACCGGCAGCCAACGAGGTGCCGCCCGGCAAGATAAA
>CANGJO010000005.1 GCA_947454285.1 Microbacteriaceae bacterium
GTTACCTTGACGGGCTGGATGGCGATTCGGCTCGCGAACTTGAGGCAATTCAAGAACGCCGTGCAGTCTTGAACACGCTGATCCGTAAATACGGCCCAACTCTTGATGACGTGATCAATCTTCGCGAGAGCTCTAGTGATCGCCTGCTAGAACTGGATTCTTCGTCTGATCTGATTGAGGCTCTAACACTTCAGGTTGAGCACGAACACGAGGCAATGACCGCGGCCGCTGAAAAACTTTCGGCTGCACGCAAGAGCGCTGCCGTGAAGCTTGCTGATCAGGTGACCGCAGAGCTAGCCGCACTGGCAATGAGCGGTTCAACCCTGGTGGTAGATGTTGCCCAGTCTCCTGAATTTGGATCATTCGGAAAAGACCTAGTTTCAATCCAGCTTTCTTCATACCCGGGCGCCGATCCAAGACCGCTTGGCAAGGGTGCCAGTGGTGGTGAGCTTTCGCGCATCATGTTGGCGATTGAAGTTGTGCTGGCACAAACCGAGCAAGCGCCAACCTTTATCTTCGACGAGGTTGATGCCGGTGTTGGCGGTGCAGCCGCAATTGAGGTTGGCCGTCGTTTGGCCATGCTGGCAAAGCAGGCTCAAGTAATCGTGGTTACTCACTTGGCCCAGGTTGCCGCATTCGCAAATCAGCACCTGAGAGTGCTCAAAAACAGCACCGATGAATTCACCGCTACCGACGTTGTTGCCCTAAACACCGAGGATCGGGTTAACGAGCTAGCGCGAATGCTATCGGGAATGCCAGAGTCTGACTCGGGGCGCACCCACGCTGCCGAATTGCTTGAAAAAGCACACGCCGAATTCGCCTAAATCCCCATATTTAAAGGCCGTCAGCATGTCGCTGGGTCATCGGTGTTGTGGTTCGCTGGTAGGGTTAAATTCCATGGCAGAAGCAATGGATTCCGGTATCACACGTCACATTTTCGTCACCGGAGGTGTTGCATCATCACTCGGTAAGGGCCTAACCGCCTCGAGTCTTGGCAACCTACTTCGTGCCCGCGGCCTAAAGGTCGTAATGCAAAAGTTGGATCCGTACCTAAACGTTGATCCAGGCACAATGAACCCTTTTCAGCACGGTGAAGTTTTTGTCACCGATGATGGCGCCGAGACAGACCTAGACATTGGTCACTACGAGCGTTTCCTAGACATCAACCTTGGTCAGTCGGCCAACGTAACCACCGGTCAGATTTACTCAACCGTGATTGCACGTGAGCGCCGCGGCGAGTACCTGGGCGACACCGTTCAGGTAATTCCACACATCACCAACGAGATCAAGCGCCGCATGCGTTTGCAGTCACACGATGTACCTGCACCGGACGTAATCATCACTGAAATCGGTGGCACCGTTGGTGACATTGAGTCACAGCCATTCATTGAGGCAGCGCGTCAGATTCGTCACGAAGTTGGCCGCGACAATGTTTTCTACATTCACGTTTCTCTGGTTCCTTACCTGGCCGCTTCTGGTGAACTAAAGACCAAGCCAACTCAGCACTCGGTGGCAACACTTCGCTCAATTGGTATTCAGCCAGACGCAGTTGTTTGCCGCACTGATCGCGCACTACCAGATTCGATCAAGAACAAGATTGCGTTGATGTGTGACATCGATAAGAAGGCCGTGATTACAGCCGCCGATGCATCAAGCATCTACGACGTGCCAACCGTCTTGAACGAAGAGGGTCTGGACACCTACGTGATCGAGCGCCTTGGACTTAAGGAAAAGGCCGGCGAGGTTGACTGGAGTCGTTGGCAGGGAGTGCTTGATGCAGTTCATAACCCTAAGCACGAAGTCCGTATTGGTCTAGTAGGAAAGTACATCGATCTTCCTGATGCCTACCTATCGGTTACCGAGGCAATTCGTGCGGGTGGTTTCGCCAACATGGCCAAGGTCAACATCAAGTGGATTGCATCTGACGACTGCGAAACAGAAGAAGGCGCGCGCGAGGCACTGGCCGACGTTGATGCAATCTGTATTCCTGGTGGATTTGGTGTTCGCGGTATCGAGGGCAAGCTTGGCGCACTTAAGTTTGCTCGTGAAAACAAAATTCCTGCGCTTGGACTTTGCCTTGGTCTGCAGTGCATGGTGATTGAGTACGCCCGCAATGTGGTTGGCCTTGAAGGCGCTTCATCAACAGAGTTCGATGAAGATGCCAAGTATCCAGTAATCGCAACCATGGCCGAGCAGGTAGACATCATTGCCGGCGGAGATATGGGCGGAACCATGCGCCTTGGTCTTTACACCGCAAAGCTAAAGCCAGGTTCAATCGTGGCCGAGGTCTACGGTGCGGAATCAGTTGATGAACGTCACCGTCACCGCTACGAAGTTAACAACACCTACCGCGACCAGATCTCAGCAAAGGGATTGGTGTTCTCTGGTACCTCGCCTGATGATCACCTAGTTGAGTTTGTTGAGCTTCCTCGCGAAGTCCATCCTTACTACGTGGCAACCCAGGCTCACCCTGAATTCCGTTCTCGTCCAACCAATGCACACCCGCTATTCAAGGGTCTAGTTGTTGCCGCGATTGAACGCCAGGCTTCGAACAAATTGTTCGAGGTATCTGGTTCATAAGCCCTATGCCTAAAGACCAAAACGCCTCGCTTAGTGTTTCTAAGCGAGACGTTGTCTTTAAGGGAAAAATCTGGGACGTCGTAAGCGAAGGCTTTGATTACAACGGCACCACACTTGTTCGTGAATTCGTGGCGCACCCGGGTGCGGTTGCGGTAATCGCACTAAACGAGCAGCAAGAGATCTTGCTAATCAAGCAGTACCGTCATCCGGTGCGCGAATACCTGTGGGAGATTCCGGCTGGCCTGCTAGACATTCCGGGCGAGGCTCGCATTGAGGCAGCCAAGCGCGAACTGCTAGAGGAAACCGGCTACATCGCGCAAGCTTGGCAAGAACTAATTGAATTCCACACCACACCGGGTGGCAACGATGAAACCATCACCATTTTTGTGGCGCAAGATCTAAGACTGCAGGGGCATGAGTTAGAACTTGAGGGCGAAGAAGTTGATCTTGAACTGCGCTGGGTTCCACTTGCCGATGCACTAACCAGCGTCTTGAAATCTGAAATGCGCAGCCCAAGTGCCGGATACGGAATCATGGCACTGGCTCATCAGCTTGGTGTTGCCGCAAATGGCTGAGAATCAAATCCCGCAATTGATCGATGCCTACCTAAGGCACCTAACCATCGAACGCGGAATGGCCAAGAACACCATCGCCGCATATCGGGCAGATCTAAACCGATACGCAGCGTTCCTTGAGGCCAAGGCAATCACTGCACCGGGTCAAATCACTGAACTTGTCATCACCGATTTTGCCGAATCGCTCAAAGTTACATCGGGGTTGATCTCGAGCTCTGTTGCTCGCGTATTGGCCGGTGTGCGCGGACTGCATAAGTTCTGGTTACTAGAGAACATCACAGCAGGCGATGTCGCCGCCGCGGTCAAACCACCTAAAAGCCCGCGAAACCTACCTAAGGCCATCACGGTAGAACAGATTGAGAAGCTTTTAGCCGCAGCTGGTCCTGACCCTGCAGATGAGAACGCAATGGCAGCCGACCCGGTAAGAGTTCGCGATCGCGCGATGTTGGAACTGCTTTATGCCACTGGTGCCCGTATCAGCGAGCTAATCAACCTAGACCTCGATGACCTAGTTGACCCAACGCTGGTTCGTCTGTTTGGTAAAGGCTCCAAGGAGCGCATTGTTCCGGTGGGTGGATATGCTCAACGTGCCCTTGATGCGTACCTGGTGCGAACCCGGCCAACTTTGGTGGGTCAGGGCAAGGGAACACCGGCCCTGTTCTTGAATCAGCGCGGGGGCAGGCTAAGCCGTCAAAGTGCTTGGCAGATCATCAGCGAGGCCGCCCGGGTTGCCGAGATACCGGGGGAGATCTCACCCCACACCTTTAGGCACTCATTTGCCACCCACCTGCTCGAGGGCGGGGCCGACGTTCGCGTGGTTCAGGAACTGCTGGGCCACTCATCGGTGGCCACCACCCAGATTTACACCCTGGTCACGGTAGACAAACTGCGCGAAATCTACGGAACAGCCCACCCGCGCGCACGCCGCTAGGCACCCCGATAGGCCTCCGGCCGGATTCTTGGTACCGCCCCGGCAGGTAGGCTAGAACCCGATTCAAACGTAATTTCGGGAGGAAATCATGGCTAAGGCATCTGCGGACACCCGCTTCGCCACCCCTAAGCCGTTGAAGTCCCATGGCCCGGCACGCATCATCGCAATGTGTAACCAAAAAGGCGGCGTGGGTAAGACCACCACCTCAATCAACATGTCAGCAGCGCTCGCCGAATACGGCCGAAAGGTTCTGCTCATCGATTTTGACCCGCAGGGCGCGCTGTCTGCCGGTCTTGGCATCAACGCACACGATGCCACCACAATTTACGACCTAATGCTTGATCGCACGATTGATCCTTCAAGCGCGATTCAGCACACCGATAACCCAAACCTTGATGTGATTCCGGCAAACATTGAACTTTCTGCAGCCGAGATGAAGTTGGTGAACGAAATTGCTCGCGAGCAAATTCTGGCCAAGATTTTGAAACAGGTTTCTGCCGATTACGACGCAATCATCATTGACTGCCAACCTTCACTTGGTTTGTTGACCGTTAACGCTTTGACCGCAGCTCACGGTGTGATCATTCCGTTGGCCACCGAATTCTTTGCGCTTCGTGGTGTTGCAATTCTTGAAGACATCATTGGCAAGGTAAAAGAGGGCTTGAACCCTGCGCTGCAGCTTGATGGAATTCTGGCCACAATGGTTGATACTCGCACACTGCACTCGCGCGAAGTGCTGGATCGCCTAAAAGAAGCATTCGGCGAAAAACTTTTCAAGACGGTAATTCCTAGAACCGTTAAGTTCCCTGACGCAACCGTTGCCCAAGCGCCGATAACCGAATTTGCACCCACTTCAGATGCGGCCGAGGTTTACCGCACGGTAGCTAAGGAGTTGGTTGCCCGTGGCGGTGTTGCTTAACTCTGACCTAACTCACGAATCAGACAAGGGCTCAGGCTTTGCCGTAAACCTTGGCAATTTTGATGGCCCGTTTGACCTTTTGCTTTCGTTGATCTCTAAGCACGAGATGGACATCACTGAAATCTCGCTTAGCAAGGTCACCGATGAATTCATCTCGTACCTGAAGACTCTCGACGAAGAAGAAGAGATGGACCAGGCCAGCGAGTTCCTGGTGATCGCTGCAACGCTACTCGACCTAAAGATCGCCGGCCTGTTGCCGAAGGGTGAAGTGGTCGATGCCGAAGACGTTGCGCTTCTTGAAGCTCGCGACCTTTTGTTTGCTCGTTTGCTTCAGTACCGCGCCTTCAAAGAGATTTCTAGTTACTTCAGCACCGCAATGGCACTTGAGGCAATGCGAATCGCTCGCGATGTTCCGCTTGAAGAGCGTTTCCGCAAGCAGCAGCCTGAACTGGTTTGGAAGATGACACTTGAGGAATTCGGTGTGCTGGCACAAGACACTCTTACTCCGCGCGAGATTCCATCGGTTGGTTTAACTCACTTGCACGCGCCACGCGTCAGCATTCGTGAGCAGGCTCGCGAAGTTGTGATGATGCTGAAGCGTTCGGTGCGCATGACCTTCCGTGAGCTAATTGGTTCAATCAAGGACCGTGCAGTTGTGGTTGCCCGATTCCTATCGGTGCTTGAGCTTTACCGACTTTCTGCAATCTCTTTTGAGCAAGATGAGCCGCTCGGCGACATCAAACTTGCTTGGAGTGCCGAAAACTTTGATGATGAAAAACTAGCCAACCTTGGAGCTGACTATGACTCTTGATGATGTAACACCAGAAGCGGAAGAGCAAGAGGCTCAAGACGTTGTGGTTGACGAAGTTAGCGAACTTTCGCCAGCCGAGTTTGTTGAGCAGCTTACGCCGGTTACTGCCGACAACCTGCGCTCTGCTGTTGAGGCAATCCTGATGATCACTGATGCGCCAATTTCAATCATCGCCATTGCCACCGCTTTGGAACGCCCGGTAACAGAAATTCGCGATGCAATAAATTCTTTGAAGTCAGACTACGACGGCGCTGATGGTGAGACCCCTCGTGGTTTTGAACTTCGCGAAGTTGGTGGCGGCTGGCGCATGTACGTGCGCGCCGACTTTGACTGGGCAGTCAAGATGTTCGTGGCCAATGAGAACCCAACCAAGTTGAGCCAGGCTGCGCTAGAAACTCTTGCAGTAATTGCTTACAAGCAGCCAATCTCGCGCGGTCAGATTGCCTCGATTCGTGCCGTAAACGTGGACTCGGTTGTTCGTACCTTGCACAGCCGCGGATTAATCACAGAGCTATACACCGATTCAGAATCTGGTGCGATTCACTACGGAACCGCACCGCTGTTGCTTGAGGTGCTGGGCATCAACTCGCTTGACGAGTTGCCATTGATTAGCCCTTACCTACCTGATGCGAACAGCAACTTCGATGCCGTTTAAGGATGAGCCGGAGGGCGTAAGACTCCAGAAGGTTATGGCAGCTGCGGGCGTTGCCTCGCGTCGTGTTTGCGAAGACATGATCACTCAGGGCCGCGTAAAAGTTAACGGCAAGGTAGTTACCGAACTTGGCACTCGAATTAATCCAGATGTAGACAAGGTGACTGTTGGTGGAACTCCGGTTCAGCTAGACAACTCACGCGTTTACTTGGCTTTGAACAAGCCATACGGTGTGGTGAGTTCAATGGCCGATGAAAATGGCCGACCTGATCTTTCTCAGTTTGTTGTGGGTTACGACCGAGTATTCAATGTGGGTCGTCTTGACTCAGAGACGACCGGTCTAATCATCATGACCAATGACGGCGACCTGGCTCACAAGCTAGCGCACCCAAAGTTTGGTGTGACCAAGACTTACGTCGCTCGCGTTGAGGGAATCGTCACGCCGGCAATCATTCACAAGCTGCTTAGTGGTTTTGAACTTGAAGACGGAATGATCAAAGCTGATAAGGCTCACGTGGTTGATGTACAACCGGGCGAGAGCTTGGTAGAGGTCGTGTTGCACTCTGGAAGAAACCGAATCGTGCGCCGCATGTTTGAGTTTGTTGGTCACCCTGTAGTAGGACTTGTGCGCAGACAGTTTGGCCCAATTCAACTCGGCCCCCTAAAAGAGGGTCGAATTCGTGAGCTAAGTAAAATAGAGGTTGGCGCGCTTTTGAAGGCTGCCGAGGGTGAAGTAAAACGTGCACCTAGGCCAGCAAACAAGAAAGCAGTAGCCCAAGCCGCTCGTGGAAAGAGGAAGTAACATGGCAATCCGCGCAATTCGTGGTGCTATCCAGCTTGACGTCGACGAGCGCGAGCACCTTCTAAAGTCAACCGCCGAACTTCTAACCAAGACGTTGCACGCCAATGATCTTGATGCCGGTCAACTGATTTCAATCTTTTTCACCGCCACACCGGATGTCACCAGCGAATTTCCGGCCGTTGCCGCACGTGAGCTTTCGCTTGGCGATGTTCCACTAATGTGCTTCGTCGAAATGGATGTGGTTGGCGCTCTGCCTCGCACGGTTCGAATCATGATCATGGCTGAAACCGATAAGAGTCGGGCAGAAATCCAGCACGTTTACCTTCGTGGTGCAACCGCACTCCGTCAGGACATCGCACAGTGACAAGCTTCACCGGCGAAGTCCGCATCGTAGGTGCCGGACTGCTCGGAACCAGTATTGGTTTAGCCCTCACCAAGCAGGGCATTGATGTTGCAATTTCTTCAAAGTCAACCAAGAGTGTTGACCTTGCCGTTAGCTATGGCGCAGGTCGTGCGGTTCGTGAAGATGATTCACCAAAGTTGATTGTGGTTTGTGTTCCACCTCAGCTAACCGCTCAAATTGTTGCCGAAGAGCTGATTGCCTTTCCGGATGCCATCGTCACCGATGTTGCCAGCGTTAAGGCAGGCATCCTTGCTGAACTTGAAAGATTGGCCGCGCCGATTGAGCGCTACGTTGGTTCACACCCAATGGCCGGACGTGAACGCGGTGGAGCAATCGCGGGCCGCGCAGATCTATTTGTTGGTCGCCCGTGGGTGATTACACCAAACGCAAAGTCGGATGCAGCCGGAATTAAACTCGTTGCAGATTTGGCAAACGCACTTGAGTCGTCGGTGGTTACCGTTTCGCCAAAAGATCACGACCGTGCCGTCGCGTTGGTATCTCACGTGCCGCAGTTGGTTTCAAGCTTGTTGGCAGCACGATTGGTTGATGCCAAGAACGATGACGTTGCACTGGCTGGTCAGGGGCTTCGCGACACCACCAGAATCGCAGCCAGCGATCCGGATCTGTGGATTCAAATTCTTGAGGCAAACTCTGCCGAGGTACTGCAGGTTCTTGAATCACTTTCAGCTGACCTTGCCACCGTGATTGGTGCACTGCACAACTTGGATTCAGAGAAATCCATTGCTCAGCTGCGTCATGCACTCGAAGCAGGCAATATCGGTGTTGAAAAAATTCCTGGCAAGCACGGAACCAAGCACTCAACCTACGCTCAAATTATTGTGATGATCGATGACCAACCAGGTGAGCTTGCGCGCCTGCTTACCGAGGTCGGCGAAATCGGCATCAACCTTGAAGAACTTAAGTTGGAGCACTCACCAAGTGCGCAGATTGGTTTGGTTGAGCTTTACGTTGTTCCTTCTGCAGAGGCCGCTCTGATTGCCGATCTGCAAAAGCGCGGCTGGCGAATCGCCTAATGTCCACCAAAATCATTGCGATTGACGGCCCAGCAGGATCGGGCAAGTCAAGCGTCAGTAAGCAGGTTGCTCGCGAGTTGGGTTTTGGTTACTTAGACACCGGAGCCGCGTATCGTGCACTTGCCTGGGCCTGCCTAAACCTGCCGGAATTTTCAGTTGAATCGCTCGCCAACCTGAATTTGAACGAAGCCTTTGACTACCAAATCTCCACTGACCCCGATAATTTTTGGGTAAAAGTTGGCGATGCTGATGTGACAGCCGCCATTCGTGAACCGCAGGTCGCCGAATTCGTGAGTCAGGTAGCTCGCATTCCAGAGGTCAGAACATTCATGAAGGACCTTACTCACCGCTTGGTTGCTGGCTCTGGCAAGGTGGCGGTAGTGGTTGAGGGCCGCGATATCACCACCGTGGTGGCACCCGATGCTCCAATTCGCCTCTTACTCACAGCCAGTGAAGCGGTTAGACTTAAGCGACGCTCAGCGGAACTTTCTGAAAGCTCCGTGGCAAGCGTTATGCGTCAGGTTTCGGAACGTGACGCCAGCGACTCAAAGGTCGTTGACTTTATGACACCAGCTCCTGGTGTCCAACTCGTGGATACATCTGATCTCAATTTCAATCAGTCGGTTTCGGCCGTGATTGCGCTGATTGAGCAGGGTTTGTCCTAAGGATTAAGAATGAATGAAGAAGAATTCCTAGCGGAACCTGCAGCACCGGAGTTCATCGAGCGCTTGCAAAGCATGAGCACCGATGAAGAAGAGTCGCGCGCACGCGTTTTGCGTTCAGGGCTAGAAGACTACGACCTAGACGACGAAGACTTTGACGTTCTTGATGGCGGTGAAGAGCTGGTCGACGGCCACTACTTCTTGCCAGCCCTGCCGGTACTGGCAATCGTTGGTCGCCCAAACGTAGGCAAGTCTGCACTTGTAAACCGAATCCTTGGTCGCCGTGAGGCAGTTGTCGAAGACAAGCCAGGCGTTACCCGTGACCGTGTTTCATACAAGGCCGAATGGAACGAGCGCAAGTTCACCCTGGTTGATACCGGTGGTTGGGAACCAGACGCACGAGGCATTGATAAGTCGGTTGCGATTCAGGCGGAGATCGCCGTTGAACTCGCCGACGCAGTTTTGTTTGTAGTTGATGCAATGGTTGGTGCCACCAGCACCGATGAACGCGTGGTCAAGATGCTTCGCGCATCAGGCAAGCCGGTTATTTTGGTCGCCAACAAGATTGATGACGTGCGTCAAGAACCTGAAGCTGCAAACCTATGGTCACTTGGACTAGGCGAGCCTTATCCGTGTTCTGCAGTTCACGGTCGTGGCGTTGCCGATCTACTTGACGCAGCAATGAAAGTTCTGCCAAAGATTTCAAATGTTGCCAAAGAAGAAATTGGTGGCCCACGTCGCGTTGCACTAATTGGTCGCCCTAACGTTGGAAAGTCATCATTGCTTAACCGCGCAGTTGGTTCGGAACGTGCAGTGGTTAACGATCTAGCCGGAACAACTCGTGACCCAATTGACGAACAAGTTGAACTCGGCGGCAAGGCCTGGCGCTTTGTTGATACCGCCGGTATTCGTCGTCGCGTGCACTTGGCGCAGGGAGCAGACTTCTACGCATCGCTTCGAACCGCTGCTGCTCTTGAGCGCGCAGAAGTTGCCGTAGTTCTTTTTGATGTGACTCAGCCAATCAGTGAAGCAGACATTCGCATTGTTGACATGGCACTTGAGTCTGGTCGTGCACTAGTTCTTGCCTTCAACAAGTGGGACGAGCTAGACGATGAGCGTCGCAAGTACCTAGAGCGTGAGATCGAGCAAGACCTAGCTCACGTTGACTGGGCACCGCGTGTAAATATTTCTGCAAAGACCGGTCGCCACCTTGAGAAGCTGGTACCTGCTCTTGAAGTTGCACTGGACTCATGGGATCAGCGAATTGCTACTGGAAAGCTCAACGCGTTCGTGCAAGAGCTGGCCATGGAGACCCCGCACCCTGTTCGTGGTGGCAAGCAGCCGCGAATCTTGTTTGCTACTCAAGCAAGCAGCCGCCCACCAAAGTTTGTCTTGTTCACCACTGGTTTCTTGGATCCGGGTTACCGCCGATTCATCACTCGTCGCCTGCGCGAGACCTATGGTTTCGAAGGAACACCAATCGAGGTTGGCATGCGCGTACGTGAGAAGCGCAAGCGCTAATTTCTGTTAGCTGTGGCTAATCCCAAGCGAATTCTGCTGCGGGCCTAAACTCAACTTATGACCAATCAACCAACTCTTAGCATGAAGGAACAGTTCATGACTGTTCCAAACTTGCTCAGCATGTTGCGTCTTGCGTTGGTGCCGGTTTTTCTTTACCTATTACTAAATGAGAAATACCTTTCGGCAATTGTCGTTTTGGCCCTGTCTAGCCTTACCGATTATCTAGACGGATACTTCGCTAGAAAGTTCAACCAGGTCACCAGGTTGGGCCAGCTACTTGATCCAGCAGCCGATCGTCTTTACATTTTTTCCACCCTCGTGGGCTTGAGCATCACCGGGATCATCCCGGTTTGGTTGGCGCTAGTAATCATTGGTCGCGATGTTGTACTGGCCATCGCGTATCCGATTTTGGCAACCTACGGCTACGGACCACTACCGGTGCACTACCTGGGCAAGACCGGAACCTTTGCTTTGCTCTACGCTTTTCCGCTATTACTGATGGCTTACATCTGGCATCCAATCGCATTTATTCTTGAGCCGCTGGCCTGGGCCTTCGCACTTTGGGGCGTTGGTTTGTACTGGTGGGGAGCCTTTGTTTACCTGCGCCAGCTACGCGAAATCGTGAAAAAAGGCGCCTAGAAAAACCATTAGGCTAGTGCTCTATAAGGAGTAGCAAGCAAAAATGGAATCTGCAGAATTGGGCTTTGGGGGCTCGTCCGATGAGGTCGAATCCACCGCGGTTTTCAGCTCAGACCTGCTTGCCGAATCCGGTCCTTTTCTAGACAGCGAAGAACAAAAAGCCATTGAGGCTCTTCCATCAGGCTCAGCACTCCTAATCGTTCAGCGTGGCCCAAACGAGGGTTCAAGATTCTTGCTTGACCAAGACGTCACCACCGTTGGTCGTCACCCAAACGCAGACATCTTTCTTGATGACGTAACTGTGTCTCGTCGACACGCAGAATTCCACCGTCACAATCAGACATTTCAGGTTCGCGATTTGGCTTCGCTCAATGGCACTTACTACGATGGTGTTCGAATTGATGCAGCAATGCTTGAAGACGGTTCAGAAATTCAAATCGGTAAATTCCGTTTGACCTTCTATGCGTCGCGAGCTGATCTTGCAGCAAATGAATCTAAAGCAGGGGGAGAGTAATGGCGCAGTCAGCACCAGCCAAGCTCTACGCCGCTCGTCCCGTAAAACTTTTCAACATTGGGCAGGTTCTTAATGTGCTCAACCCAGACTTTCCGGATCTAACTCCATCAAAGCTTCGCTTTCTAGAGGAGCAGGGACTAGTTACTCCGCAGCGCACACCATCGGGGTATCGCAAGTTCACCGAACTCGACATCGAACGCATTCAAATCGTGCTCGAGCTTCAGCGCGATCAGTACCTGCCCCTAAAGGTAATCCGCAACTACCTTGCCGATCTTGACGAAGGCAAGCAGCCAAGCCTGCCAGGTGGCCACGTAAATCCACAGCACCTGCGTCAGAGCCGTGGCAAGAAGCTTTCACGCATCGAGTTGATTGCTGAAACCGCTATCACTGACGCTCTGATACAAGAGGCTCAGGACGTGCTGTTGATTAATCAGGAACCTTTCGAGGCATCCGATGTTGAAATCGCTCGTGCAATCGTGCACCTGCAGCGATTTGGCATCCAGCCGCGCCACCTTCGGGGCATCAAGGCATCTGCCGAGCGCGAGATTGGCATCATCGAGGGCGTCGTTGCCCCAGTTCTAGGTAAAAACGACACCGCGAGTCGTTCACGAGCGGCTCACTACGCAGCAGAAATTGAAAATCAGTTCTCCAGCATTCGTGCTGAGCTAATCCGCTCGGTTATTGGCAAAATCGACGGCTAAAACCCTTTACATTAGGGCGACACGCCGAGTAATTTAATTAACCCGACATCTGGGCGCAACAGGCAACAATTAAACCTGTACTTGAACGTTAGAAAATTCAGAAGGGAGCCGCATGTCACACGACCACACAGACGCTCCCGAGGGATATTCACAGGGAATGCTTTTCACTGATGGCCTGCCTTCTAGCGATCCGAAGGTTGGTTACCGCGGAACTTCTGCAGCAACAGCATGTGGCATTAGCTACCGTCAACTTGATTACTGGGACCGCACCGGTCTAGTTCAGCCAACCGTGCGCGGGGCTGCCGGTTCAGGTTCACAGCGACTTTATTCTTTCCGCGACATTCTGGTTCTAAAGCTGGTTAAACGCCTGCTAGACACCGGCGTTTCGCTTCAGCAGATTCGTGTTGCAGTTGAGCAGCTTCGCGCCGCTGGAATTAACGACATGGCAGCCATCACCCTGATGTCAGATGGTGCTCGCGTTTACCTTTGCACCACTCAAGACGAGGTTATGGACCTACTTAGCCGCGGTCAGGGTGTATTTGGTATCGCGGTTGGTCGCGTGCTTCGTGAAGTTGAGGCTTCGCTGGTCAACATCAAGGAAAACAACGTTGATGATGTTGACGAACTGGCAGCTCGCCGCCAGGTTAGAAAAGCTGTTTAGCCCTCGTCTTTTTTATTCTCTTCGAGCCACGTCGCATCCGCAGGTTCAAAATTCAAACTCGCTAGCGCCTCAAGTTGTTCAATCGCGCTCATCTTGCTTGGGTCCAAAGGCAGCTGAACTGGAGTAACCGGTCCGGTCGGCAGACTGGTATCGGTGTTTGGCACCAGAGCCTGAAGCGGCGAATCTGCCTGCAGTGACTCAAGTTCCAAAACAGCGTCTAGATTTTGACCGCGCATGATCTTGCTTATGCGAGACATCCTTTTATCTTGCTTGCCGCGGTTCTTGTCATACGGTTCTTGAAACGAAGCCAGGGCAGCTGCCAGAATTTCGTCAAAAATCTTGGCAAGTTCAATCGCGTGATCACCAGGCCAGGTGTGAATCGGACGAGCAGCACCCTGGGCCTGCTGAATGGTTGCGCGCTCTTCGATAAGAACGGTCATCAGGTTTTCCTTGAACATGTCCTGAAGCTCTTGAGCGCGGTAGGTGTGCTCTTTGCTCTGCGGGCGCATGCGGTTTATCACAACACCAAGTGCTTGTAGTCGGGGAGTGAGGCCCTTGCGAAGCTCCTCGATAGCTCGCATCGCACGGTCGGCGGCAACCACAGAAAAAATCGAAGGCTCAGAGACAATCAGTACGCGGTCGCTGGCAACCCAAGCGGTGCGGGTTAGACCGTTAATTGAAGGTGGCGTATCGATAATGACTAGGTCGTAATCTTTTTCGATGCGGCTGAGCGCTTCCTCGAGTTTCCAAACATCCCTAATTGTTGGGTTGGGGGTGTCGAACTGAAGTGCCCTTGGGCTACCAATCATTACGTCGATGTGCCCAGACTGAACTTTGCCCCAAGTGCTGGATACAATTGACCTGTGCACGATGTTGTGCTTTGGGTTTTGTAAGACGTCGGCAACGGTTTCTCTGAATTCTCCGATAGCGCCAAGGCCTGTCGAAGCATCACACTGGGGGTCCAGGTCCACAACCAGCGTTCGCAGCCCACGAGCGAAAGCGGCAGAGGCCAGACCAAGGGCAACCGTGGTCTTTCCTACGCCTCCCTTTAGGGAGCTAACGCTCAATACATGCACCTAAATAGGCTACCTTTTTATTGAGGGCGCCATGTAGTCATGTTCGTCAATACGATGCTTGAGGAGCCAATGTTCAAGAAGATTCTGGTGGCCAACCGTGGTGAGATCGCCGTCCGTGCCTTTAGAGCAGCCTATGAATTGGGTGCCAAGACAGTGGCGGTTTTCCCATACGAAGACCGCAACTCTACCCACCGTCTTCAGGCTGATGAGTCTTACCAGATTGGCACCGTGGGTCACCCAGTGCGCGCCTACCTTGACGTTTCCGAAATCATTCGCGTTGCCATTGAATCTGGTGCCGATGCAATTTACCCGGGCTACGGATTTCTTTCTGAAAACCCTGAGCTTGCCGAAGCCGCAAAGGCAAACGGCATCACTTTTATCGGTCCGTCATCAGACGTACTTGAGATGGCCGGTAACAAGGTAATCGCCAAAGAGGCTGCGATCCGTGCCGGTGTTCCAGTTCTAAAGTCTTCGCCATCATCTGCAAACGTTGACGAACTTGTTGATCAGGCTGATGCAATTGGTTTTCCGATTTTCGTTAAGGCTGTAGCCGGTGGTGGCGGTCGCGGTATGCGTCGCGTTGCGGCAAAAGATGATCTTCGTGCCGCACTTATCGAGGCGTCACGTGAGGCCGAGAGTGCATTCGGTGACCCACGTGTTTTCCTAGAGCAAGCAGTTATTCGACCGCGTCACATTGAGGTCCAGATTCTTGCCGATACCCACGGCAACGTAGTTCACCTTTTCGAGCGCGACTGTTCAATTCAGCGCCGCAACCAAAAGGTTGTTGAGATCGCTCCGGCACCACTGATTGACGAAGAACTTCGTCAGACCCTTTACCGCGACGCCGTTTCGTTCGCGCAGCAAATTGGTTATCAAAACGCCGGAACCGTTGAGTTCCTAATTGACACCGTTGGCGCAAATGCCGGCAAACACGTTTTCATCGAGATGAACCCGCGCATTCAGGTTGAGCACACCGTCTCAGAAGAAATCACCGATGTTGACCTCGTGCAATCACAGATGCGAATTGCATCTGGTGAATCGCTTCCTGAACTTGGCCTGACTCAAGACAAGATCAAGATGCACGGTTTTGCGGTGCAGTGCCGAATCACCACCGAAGACCCAGCGCAAAACTTTAGGCCTGACACTGGAAAAATCACCACCTACCGATCACCTGGTGGTGCGGGTATTCGACTAGATGGCGGAACTGTTTCTACCGGTGCCGAAGTAAGCCCGCACTTTGACTCAATGTTGGTCAAGTTGATTGCAACTGGTCGTGACTTCAAGTCTGCAGTTACGCGCGCTAAGCGCGCACTTGCCGAATTCCGTATTCGTGGTGTCTCTACCAACATTGCTTTCTTGCAGGCGGTGCTTGCTGATCCAATTTTTGAAACCGGTGATCTAAGCACCTCGTTTATCGACGAACACCCAGAACTTTTCACCGCTAAGCCTTCACAGGACCGCGGTACCAAGATTCTTGCTTGGCTTGCAGATGTAACTGTGAACCAGCCAAACGGCCCACGCGGTCTGCACACCAACCCAGGTCTAAAGCTGCCAAAGATTGACATCACCAAGCCAGCACCGGCTGGTTCTCGTCAGCGTTTGCTAGAGCTTGGTCCTGAAGGTTTTGCCAAAGATCTTCGTGCTCAGAAGACTGTGGCAATCACTGAGACAACTTTCCGTGATGCGCACCAGTCACTGCTTGCTACCCGCGTTCGTGGCCGCGACCTTGTTGCGGTGGCACCTTATGTTGCACGCCTTACTCCGCAGTTGCTTTCGGTGGAGGCATGGGGTGGCGCAACCTACGACGTCGCACTGCGCTTCTTGGGCGAAGACCCATGGCAGCGTTTGGCACAGCTTCGTGAGGCAATGCCAAACCTTTGTATTCAAATGTTGCTTCGTGGTCGCAACACCGTGGGCTACACCCCTTACCCAACAGAGGTCACTGAGGCGTTCGTTGCCGAGGCAGCTGCAACCGGCGTTGACATCTTCCGCATCTTCGACGCACTAAACGATGTATCTCAGATGAAGCCGGCAATTGATGCAGTGCTAAAGACCAAGACTGCGGTTGCCGAAGTTGCACTTTGCTACACCGCGGATCTTCTGGATCCAGACGAAAAGCTTTACACGCTGGACTACTACCTGAATCTTGCTCAGCAAATTGTTGATGCGGGTGCGCACATCATTGCGATTAAGGACATGGCAGGTTTGCTTCGTCCGGCAGCAGCCGAGAAGTTGGTTTCTGCACTGCGCGCAAAGTTTGACCTACCGGTTCACCTACACACTCACGACACCGCGGGTGGTCAGTTGGCAACTCTGATGGCCGCAATCAACGTTGGCGTTGACGCAGTTGACGTTGCCTCTGCTCCAATGGCCGGAACTACCAGCCAGCCTTCTGCTTCAGCTTTGGTTGCTGCGCTTGCGCACACCGATAAAGACAGCGGCATTCCACTTTCTGCAGTAGCCGAACTAGAGCCTTACTGGGAAGCGGTGCGAAATGTTTACGCACCATTCGAGTCAGGTTTACCTGGACCTACCGGTCGTGTTTACAAGCACGAGATTCCGGGTGGACAGCTTTCGAACCTTCGTCAGCAAGCAATTGCACTTGGCCTTGGTGATCAATTTGAAAAAGTTGAAAACATGTATGCCGCGGCAAACGAAATTCTTGGTCGTCCAACCAAGGTGACTCCGTCATCAAAGGTGGTTGGCGATCTTGCTCTGCACCTGGTGGCAGTAAACGCAGATCCTAAAGACTTTGCCGAGAACCCGCAGAACTACGATGTTCCTGATTCGGTAGTTGGGTTCATGGCCGGCGAACTTGGCGACTTGCCAGGTGGGTGGCCAGAGCCGTTCCGCACCAAGGTGCTGGCCGGTAAGAACTTGAAGTTCGGAATAACTCCGGTAAACCCTGAGGACCTTGCCGCGTTGCAAGGAGCTGATTCAAAGCTGCGTCGTTCAACTCTTAACCGTTTGTTGTTCCCAGGACCAACAGCCGACTTCCAAAAGTCACAGGACACCTACGGCAACCTAGACCAAATCGAAACCGTGGACTACCTATACGGACTTGAGCCTGGGGTGGAGCACGTGGTTTCACTGTCACGCGGTGTTCAGATTTACGTTGGACTCGAGGCTATCGGTTCACCAGATGCCAAGGGTTTCCGCACTTTGATGGCAACCCTTAATGGCCAGCTTCGACCGATCAACGTTCGCGATCGCAAGATTACCGTCAACACCGTGCAGGCTGAAAAGGCCGATCCAAACAACTTGGGTCACGTGGCGGCGCCATTCGCTGGTGTGGTTACCCTGCAGACAGTTGAAGGCACCCACGTTGAGGTAGGGCAGCCAGTTGCAACCATTGAAGCCATGAAGATGGAAGCCACCATTACCGCCTCTGTGGCCGGTGTGGTGCGTCGTCTGGCCGTGGCTAAGACCCAGTCGGTTGACGCTGGTGACCTGATTCTTGTGGTGGAAACCGAATAAAAGCGGTTGGCCGGTTTTGAGCCGGTAAACTGACTAAGTTCGTTTGCGCGCACCTTTTGGTGGCGGCTAAAACCTAGGAGTAACAGTGGCAATTTGGGGCAAAAAGCCTGAAGAAGGCAACAGCGATTTTCTCGCACCCCGTCCGGCCGCCGAAGAGACAAAGACTCACTCGCTGGCCGAGGTAGCAGTTGATGCCGGCTCTATCGATGTGACTCCAAGCACCGCATCAATTAACGTCGTAACCGAAGAGCCGCGCTTTGTGCCGGCTCAAGATGTTGAGGTTGCCGAACTTCGCCGATCAAACTACTCACGTCGCGACAGTCTTCGTGGCGAGATCTTCGATCAGCCAGAGCCAGCGGCCATGCTTACCGCAGACCGACTGCTTGATGTAAGCGCTCGAAACCGCCCGGCTCCGGAATCTGGTTTCCGCCGTTTCATCTACTTCCTAACTTTGAAGACCGTAAACCTTGGCGACTCGCTAAAGGTTCGTGAGCGCAAGGCTCTTGACGCTCGCATCGGCGCCTCGCTTACCGGTGGCGCAAAGTTTGTTCCGGTACTTACTCGTAAGGGTGGTGTGGGTAAGACCACCGTTAGCACCCTGCTTGGTATGGCCCTGGCTTTGTCTCGAGAAGACCGCGTTATTGCTATTGACGCCAACCCAGACCGCGGCACCCTGGCCGAGCGCGTTAGCAAGTCAACTCGTTTCACCGTTCGTGACGTTGTGAACCGCGCAGCCGCAATTGACGGCTTCACCGATTTCTCAACCATGGTCTCGCGCGACGTGACTCGTCTTGACGTTCTTGCTTCTGACTCTGACCCAATGCTTTCGGAAGCCTTCGATGAGGGTGACTACAACGTTGTTGCCGACATGGCAGCCCGATACTACTCAATCGTGCTTACCGACTGCGGTACCGGTATCGTTCACTCGGTTATGCGTCCAACCCTGCAGCGTGCAACCGGTTTGGTAATCGTTTCTGGTGGTTCGGTTGATGAGGCTCGTTTGGCTTCTGAGACACTTACCTGGTTGGAAGCAAACGGATACGGTGACTTGGTTCGCAACTCTGTGGTTGCTCTAAACACTGCGACTCAAGCAACTCAGCTGGTAAAACTTGACGAAATCGAGCAGCACTTCAAGACCCGTGTTCGTCACGTCGTTCGCATTCCTTATGACCCAGCTCTGGCAGCTGGTTCTGTAATTAAGTTCAAGGACCTAAAGAAGGGCACTCGCGAGGCAGCTCGCGAACTTGCCGCACTGGTC
Organism: Microbacteriaceae bacterium; assembly: GCA_947454285.1. GTDB lineage: Bacteria > Actinomycetota > Actinomycetes > Actinomycetales > Microbacteriaceae > Rhodoluna. Next base: position 19,217 of record CANGJO010000005.1, read on the forward strand.
GTTGACGGTCTAAACAACCCAGTTTAAAAACTCAAACTCTGCAACATGACCGTTCGCGAAATTCGTTTATTTGGGGACCCGGTTTTAAAAACTGTTTCCGATTCAATTACAAACTTTGACAGCAAGACCAAAGCACTCATCGAAGACTTGCTAGACACCACCAAGCTTCCCGGTCGCGCCGGGGTGGCGGCACCGCAGATTGGTGTGAACCTTCGCGCATTCAGCTACAACGTCAATGGCCAACTGGGTTACATAATCAACCCGGTACTTGTTGAAGTCAGCGGCGAGAAAAATTTGGTTGATGAGGGTTGCTTATCGGTGCCGGAGCTTTGGCACAAGACACCGCGTTACGAATTCGCTAAGGCAATTGGGGTGGACCTGGATGGAAATCAGGTACAGCTTGAAGGCTCTGGGCTCATGGCGCAAATGTTGCAACACGAATGCGATCACTTAGATGGATTGGTATACCTAGATCGTCTTGAAGACGAAGAGCGCAAGGCGGCAATGAAGAACTTGCGCGCTTCCGATTGGTTTATGAAATAATTTCGCCAGTTGCCGGACCGGACTGGTAAATCTCTTCGATTGCCGGCGCAAAATCCCTGAGTATTACTTCTCGCTTAATCTTTAGCGATGGAGTCAGGTGACCAGATTGTTCAGAAAGTTCTTGACCAATAATCGTGAACTTTCGGATTGATTCAGCTCTCGAGAAGTTTTTGTTGACCCTATCAACAGCGCTTTGAATCTCGGCCAAAACCTTTGGTTCCTTGGCTGCCTGGGCCAGAGTTAAGTCTTTGTCTAGCCCGTTGTTGCTAAGCCAGATAGGTAGCATCTCCGGGTCAAGTGAGATAAGTGCCGAGATAAATGGGCGCTGATCTCCAATAACAACTGCCTGACCAACTAGTGGGTTTGCACGAAGCGGGTCTTCCAAAGTAGCTGGGGCAACGTTTTTACCACCAGCAGTAACGATGAGTTCCTTCTTGCGTCCGGTGATGCTGATGAAACCTTCGTCATCAATCTCACCGATATCGCCAGACTTGAACCACTCACCTTCGAATGCAGCGGCAGTTGCTTCTGGGTTTCTCCAGTAGCCACGAAGAATATTGTTGCCGCGCAACAGAATTTCGCCATCGTCAGCAATCTTGATGCCCGTACCTGGCAACATGAGGCCAACTTTTCCAATTCGCAATTTACCTGGTCGGCCAATTGAAACCGGTGCAGTAGTTTCTGTAAGGCCATAGCCTTCAAGCACAGTCAAGCCGATCGCGCGATAGAAGTGACCTAGTCGTGCTCCAAGTGGACCGCCTCCGGAAACCGCGTATTTCACTCGGCCACCCATTGCCGCGCGCAACTTCTTGTAGACCAAGACATCAAATATCGCGTGTTGCAATTTCAATCCCAGAGATGGGCCCTCGGCGGTGTCTAGTGACTTTGAATATGCGATTGCGGTGTAGGCAGCCTTGCGGAAAATCTTTCCCTTACCGCCGGCTTCAGCTTTTTGCTCTGCAGAGTTGTAGACCTTTTCAAATACTCGCGGTACCGCAAGTAGGAACTGCGGCTTGAAGCTTTGCATCGCAGGTGCCACGTTGCTTGTGTCTGGCTGGTGACCAACCTTTACACCGCCGTGCACACAAAGCACTGAGATAAACCTGGCGAAAACGTGCGCCAATGGCAAGAAAAGAAGGGTGCTGTGATTTGGGTTAACTACTTCAGAGATTTCGATTGTTGCATTTTTGCTTAGCTCAACGAACCCACGGTGTAGGAGTTCGCAGCCCTTTGGCCGGCCAGTGGTGCCCGACGTGTAGATGATGGTTGCCAAATCGTAAAGACCTGAGGACGTGCGTCTTGCCTCAATTGTTTCGTTGGTAATTTCCTTACCATTTCGTTCCAACTGTTCAATGGCACCGGAATCAAAGTTCCAGACCTGGCGACACAGTGGCGCCGAATTTTTTATTTCTTCAAAGCGACTTTGGTGTTCGTCGTTCTCAACAAATAGCGCCACACAGTCGGCATCTGAAAGAATCCATTCGATTTGTGAAGGGGCAGAAGATTCGTAAATTGGGACCGGTACTGCACCGGCGTACCAAAGCGCAAAGTCAACTAGGGCCCACTCAAAGCGAGTGCGGCTCATAATTCCTACCGCTTGCCCCGGCTGAATACCCGACGCCACCAAACCCTTGGCAACTGAAATTACTTTGTCTTCGAATTCCTTCGCGGTCAGGTCTTGCCAAACGCCCGGCTTAGTCTCAATGGCGAAAAGATTGTGGTTTGGGGTGAGTTTTACGCGATTGACCAGAAGATCGGTGATGTTTTCAGAAGGGTCGCTTACTACGAGTGGGGCTACGTCGTAAGTCTGCACAGCGTCTCCTATTGTTAGAAACATTCTTGCGATAACTCTACTTTGGTGCAGATAAACTTTATGGGTCTGCACGAGGTAATCTTGTGCCCGAATATTCTTCTAAAAAGAGGTCAAAATGTACGCGATTGGCATCGACATTGGTGGCACCAAGGTTGCCGGCGCTTTGGTTGATGAAAACGGCGCGATCATTCGCGAAGCACGCGTAGCCACACCTGTATCAGACCCAGCAGCGCTAGTTACCTCTGTGGTTGACCTGGTCACCCAGTTGCGTGGCGAGCACGAAGTGCTTGGCGTGGGCGTGGCAATGGCTGGATTTATTGATCACCAGCAAGCCAATGTGATTTATGGAACCAATTTTGGTTGGAAGAATTTTCCGCTCAAATCTGAGATTGAAGCCAAGCTCGACATTCCAGTAATCATTGAAAACGATGCCAATGCTGCCGGCTGGGCAGAGTTCCGGTTTGGAGCTGGTCAGGGCCACCAACACATGGTGATGCTTACCCTGGGCACCGGAGTCGGCGGAGCAATCATCGTCGACGGCAAAATGTTGCGCGGTGGTTTTGGTGTGGCTGGCGAACTAGGCCACATGCGCGTTGTCCCAGAGGGCATCCCTTGTGGTTGTGGCCAGCGCGGCTGCATTGAGTCTTACGCCTCGGGTACCGCACTCCTGAGGACCGCCAATGAACTGGTTGATTCGGGGGATCCGGCCGGAAAACGCCTAAGCGAGTTGAAGGCCGCCGCCGGTCAACTTACCGGGGCAGAGGTTTACCAGGCCTTGGTTGAGCGCGACCCGGGTGCGGTTCAGTTACTGCGCAACCTGGCCAGCTGGTTGGGTCAGGCAATTGCTTCACTCAGCGCGATCCTTGACCCTGAGATTGTGGTTATCGGTGGTGGCGTAAGTCAGGCCGGGGAACTCCTGCTTGAGCCAATTCGTGAGGCGTACCGCAAGTACGCTCCGGCCGGTGGATTTAGACCCGAGCTAGCCATCGTAACCGCCGAATTCGTCAATGATGCCGGCGTGGTTGGGGCGGCCGATCTCGCTCGCGTATCGCTAGGCCCAAAGGTAAACTAAACCTTTATAGTCTGCTGACCAGCCGGTCATTGCGGATTGGCGCCTAAGGGAGGGGAATCGCAAGTGGCTTACTTCATTCTCAAGTCCCTAATTCTTGGCCCACTTTTGCGTGTGCTCTTTCGCCCGTGGGTGCGCGGCATGGAAAACATTCCAGCTACCGGCCCGGTAATTTTGGCCAGCAATCACCTGTCGTTTTCTGACTCAATCTTTTTGCCGCTGCAGTCCCGTCGACCAGTGGTTTTCCTAGCGAAAAGCGAATACTTCACCGGCAAGGGAATCAAAGGCGCATTAACCCGATGGTTTTTCAAAGCAACCGGACAGCTTCCTATCGATAGAAGTGGTGGCAAGGCATCCGAGGCTTCACTTAACACCGGTTTGAAGGTTTTGTCGCAGGGGCAGGTGCTTGGCATTTACCCGGAAGGCACTCGCAGCCCAGACGGACGTTTGTATCGCGGTCGCACTGGAATCGCGCGAATGGTTTTGGAATCAAAAGTACCGGTAATTCCGGTTGCCATGATTGACACTGAAAAAGTGCAGCCAATCGGAAAGCGTCTGCCGCGCATTCGTCGCATTGGAATTGTGGTTGGCACACCATTAGATTTCTCAAGATTTGACGGCATGGAAGGTGACCGCATTGTGCTTCGCGCGGTGACCGATGAAATCATGTATGAGCTCCGATTGCTCAGCGGTCAAGAATATGTCGACGCCTACGCGTCTTCGGTCAAAGAAAAACGAGCTCGTCTCGCTAGATAGGGAAGTTACAGAATGAATGATCCAATAGTTGCAGCTGATCCGGCAGTTCTTGCTGGGCTAGACAACTATCTAAAGCTTCCTGCTGCTCAGCAACCAACCTGGCCAGATGCAGGTGCGGTAGCCGACGTTCGTGCCGAACTTGCCAAGATGCCACCACTTGTTTTTGCCGGTGAAGTAGACATCTTGCGCGACCGCCTGGCAGCGGCTGCCTCAGGTAAGGCCTTCTTGTTGCAGGGTGGTGACTGCGCCGAAACTTTTGCCGATGCAACGGCCGATCGCATTCGAAACCGTGTAAAGACCTTGCTGCAGATGGCGGTAGTGCTTACCTATGGTGCTTCTATGCCGGTTATCAAAATGGGCCGTATGGCTGGCCAGTTTGCCAAGCCACGTTCAAGCGATAACGAAACACGCGGCGATGTGACTCTGCCTGCATTCCGTGGCGACATCGTTAATGGTTACGACTTCACTGCCGAGGCACGCATCCCAGATCCACAGCGCATGTTGAAGGCGTACCACACCTCAGCTTCTACATTGAACTTGATTCGCGCATTCACTCAGGGCGGCTTTGCCGACTTGCGTTCGGTGCACGAATGGAACCGCGGCTTTGCTAACAACCCGGCAAACGAGCGCTACCTATCCTTGGCTCAAGAAATCGATCGCGCAATTAAGTTCATGGCTGCTTGCGGCGCTGACTTCAACGAACTGCGCACCACAGAGTTCTACACCAGCCACGAAGGTTTGTTGATGGACTACGAGCGTCCGCTAACCAGAATTGATTCACGCACTGGCAACCCATACATCACCTCAGGTCACTTCATCTGGATCGGTGAGCGCACCCGTCAAATGGATCACGCACACGTTGATTACCTATCACGCGTTCGCAACCCTATCGGTGTGAAACTTGGTCCAACCACTCAGGTGGAAGACGTGGTTGAACTAATTGAGCGCCTAGACCCTAACCGCGAGCCAGGCCGCCTAACCTTTATCACTCGCATGGGTGCGGGAAAGATTCGCGAAGAACTTCCTAAGTTGGTTGAAGCTGTTCGTGATTCAGACGCCAACCCACTGTGGATCACCGACCCAATGCACGGTAACGGCATCACCACCAAGAACGGTTACAAGTCACGTCGCTTCGATGATGTGATGGACGAAGTTCGTGGCTTCTTTGAAGTGCACAAGGCCGCTGGAACATTCCCTGGTGGTGTTCACGTTGAACTAACCGGTGACGATGTTGCCGAATGCCTTGGTGGTTCTGAGCAGATCGACGAGGCAAGTCTTGAAGAGCGATACGAATCACTTTGCGATCCTCGACTAAACCACATGCAGTCACTTGAACTTGCATTCCTAGTTGCAGAGCAACTGGCCAAGCGTTAGGGAAAAATAAAAAATCCCCGGGTAGATTGCCTGGGGATTTTTTTATTTGGTTGAGATGGTGATTGAATCGCCCACACGCACCTGAGTGCCAGCTGCCGAGCTTTGACGCTTGATAGCAACAACACCCCACTTGGTGGTCAGTTGATCGGTGTTCACAATTACTCTTAGGCCAAGGGCTTCAAGCGCTGACTTACCGGCAAGCACTGTCTGGCCAATCATGTTGGGCATCGTGACAATATTTGGGCCCTTAGAAACAACTAGGTTCACCGTGCCGTCTTTGCCCAACGGCTGAGTCTGTGGAACCAAGCTGATCACTTGACCGGCAGGCACGGTGTCGCTGTAGTCCTCAGTGATTTCATTGATCTTGAGGCCCACGGTTTCGATTGCCTTTACCGCGGTTTCTTGATCAAGACCGGTGACCATTGGAATGGCACCAAGTGAAACGTAAATATCGATTCGGCTGGTTTCCGGAATCCTGGTTCCATCGGCGCCAAGGTAATCAAATACTTCGCCAAGGGGTGCTTCATTGAACACCGATTTAACTTCGCCAAGCGTGAAACCAGTCTTTATGATTTCGGCAGTTGCCTCGGCAAGGTTCATGCCCTTTAGGTTTGGTGCTGCAACCAGACTTGGTCCCGAGGAAACAAAAATTGTGACTTTGCCACCAAAAAAGAACGAGCCGGCAGGCGGTTCGGTTCGAATAACAAGACCCTTGCCAACCGTTGGCGAGGATTCTTCGGCGATGGCAATGCTGGCCTTCAAGTTAGACAAGGTGATTTGAGCTTCATCGGTAGTTCGGCTGGTGAGGTTCGGAATGATATTCAAACCGCCAGGACCACTGCTAAACCACCAGCCTGATCCACCGCCAAGCAAAACAACTAGCAGCGTTGCAATCAAAATCTTGAGGCCGCGACGGTTTCTGCCCAGCTCTTCCAGGGCTGAAATTTGATCATCGGCGAGGTTGAAGTTTTCGAAGACGGCCGTTTCGTTTCCCGCACCAAGACCGCTCAGCACCTGCGTGCTGTTTGAATCAAGTTGGCTCACCGCATCTGGGTTCAAAACCTGAGTTGCATCGCTTGCCATCGGCATAACCGTCGTTGCGTTTAGGTCTTTCTGCGGCAAGGCAGGGATTCCAATTGCGGTGTCACCACGGCCTGCTTTTAGCTCGGCCTTGGCGCGTTGCACCACGGCCAGTAGTTCAACTGCATCGTTTGGTCGGTGGGCTGCATCGCGCGCAGTTGCCCAGAGCACAAGTTCATCAAGTAGGGGAGGAACCTGTGGATTGAACTTTGACGGGGCAGGCACATTGTCGTTCGCGTGTTGGTACGCAATTTGAACTGCCTGTTCGCCCTCGAATGGTTGGCGACCTGCCAGCATTTCGAACAGCATGATTCCAGCGGCATAGACATCGCTTCTGGCATCGGCAGTCCCACGCATCACCAGTTCTGGTGAAAGATATGCCACAGTGCCAACTAGCGAACCGGTTGACGTGTTGTTATCAATGTCGCGAGCCAATCCAAAGTCACCAAGCTTGATGCGACCATCGTTGGCA
>CANGJO010000006.1 GCA_947454285.1 Microbacteriaceae bacterium
CGTGAAATGAATCATTTAGAGCGAATAAATGCTTATGGTCTAGGGGCACGAGGGCTTGCGCAGGTCCTGGTTTTCAGCGAAGGGCTGCTGATTGTGCGAAACGGAGAACTCCCTTTGGCTATCGACCGCTCTCAATTGACGGCAGTCGAATTCACACAGGCCGCCATCGACAAGGTTGTAGAGGCCGACGGTTTGGTATCGGTGTCTTGGATGCAGGACGGCGTGAGCCTTGCCACTCATCTTCGCATCGTTGATAACAGCGCCCGCGCAGTAATTTCTGAAGCTTTGACGCAAATCATTGGAAGCAACACAAAGAGGGAAGTAGTCAAATGAGCCAAGCTCTATTAGTACTCGAAGATGGTCGCGTGTTCCGCGGCCAGTCTTACGGTGCCGAAGGAAAAACACTTGGAGAGGTGGTCTTTGCTACTGGCATGACTGGTTACCAAGAAACCCTTACTGATCCCTCTTACGCTGGGCAAATCGTTGTGCAGACTGCACCTCACATTGGCAACACTGGTGTGAATGCGCGCGATGAAGAATCAAACCGCGTGTGGGTTGAGGGCTACGTGGTACGCGACCCGTCACGCATTGTTTCTAACTTCCGTTCAGAAAATTCACTTCCTGAAGAACTGAAGAAGTTTGGTGTGGTTGGAATTTCCGGCATCGATACCCGTGCGCTGACTCGCCATTTGCGCACCGCTGGTTCAATGCGTGGTGGAGTTTTCTCTGGTGACGCTTCAAAGCAACCGGTGGAACAGCTGATCGCCGAGGTTCAGGGTGCTGTAAAGATGAGGGGGCTTTCGCTTAGTGACATTGTGACTACTCCGGAAAACTACACCGTTACTGCAGAGGGCACCAAGGTTGGCAAAGTTGCAATCGTTGACCTTGGAATTAAGCGTTCAACTATCGAGCACATGGCAGCTCGTGGCCTTGAGGTGGCCGTTTTCCCTGCAAAGGTTGATGCCGAAACTTTGTTGGCAGCTAAACCTGATGCCGTGTTCTACTCAAACGGCCCTGGTGACCCAGAGGCTGCAGGAGCTCAGGTTGAGGTGCTTCGCGAGATACTGAACCAGAAGATTCCGTTCTTTGGAATCTGCTTCGGTAACCAACTTCTTGGACGTGCTCTTGGCTTTGAAACCTACAAGTTGCCTTTCGGTCACCGCGGCATCAATCAGCCGGTACTGGATCGTCGCACAGGCAAGGTAGAGGTAACTGCCCACAATCATGGTTTTGCCGTCAAGGTTGAAGGTGGACCAGAAGTAGCTAGCCCAGCTGGATACGGACGTGTGAGCGTAAGCCACGTATCGCTGAACGATGATTGCGTTGAAGGTCTTGAGTGTCTAGACATTCCGGCATTCTCAGTTCAGTACCACCCAGAGGCCGCAGCAGGTCCACACGATTCAAATTATCTTTTCGACCGCTTGGTTGAACTCATTCAAAAGAACAAGGCGGCAAAGTAATGCCAAAGCGCAGCGACATTAATAGTGTTTTAGTAATTGGTTCTGGACCAATCGTCATTGGTCAGGCATGTGAGTTTGACTATTCAGGTACCCAGGCGTGCCGCGTTTTGCGCGCCGAAGGTATTCGAGTGATCTTGGTCAACTCAAACCCAGCTACCATCATGACCGACCCTGACTTTGCGGATGCAACCTACATCGAGCCAATTACCCCAGAGGTAATTGAGTCAATCATCATCAAAGAAAAGCCTGATGCGATTCTGCCTACCCTTGGTGGACAAACCGCATTGAATGCTGCGATGGCTTTGCATGAACTGGGCATTCTTGAGAAGTACAACGTTGAGCTAATTGGAGCAAAGGTTGATGCAATCAAGAAGGGTGAGGATCGTCAGATCTTCAAGCAGCTAGTTCTTGACGCGGGGGCTGATGTCGCTAAGTCTGTGATCTGCGGCACCGTGGATGAATGTGTTTCTGCAGCTGCCGAACTTGGCTACCCGCTAATGGTTCAGCCATCATTCACCATGGGTGGACTAGGTTCGGGCTTTGCCTATAACGAAGAAGAGTTGCGCCGTATCTGTGAGTCCGGTTTGCAAGCAAGTCCGGTTACTCAGGTAATGCTTTCCGAATCGATTCTTGGTTGGAAAGAATACGAGCTTGAGTTGATGCGTGACACTAACGACAACTGTGTAGTGGTTTGTTCAATCGAGAACGTTGACCCAGTTGGTGTTCACACCGGTGATTCAATTACCGTTGCACCGGCACTCACCCTTACCGACCGTGAATATCAGAACCTGCGCGACATCAGCATCGACATCATTCGCGCAGTTGGCGTGGACACCGGTGGCTGTAACATCCAGTTCGCGGTTGATCCAACCAATGGTCGAGTAGTCGTAATTGAGATGAACCCACGCGTTAGTCGTTCAAGTGCTTTGGCATCTAAGGCAACCGGTTTCCCAATCGCCAAGATCGCGGCAAAGCTAGCAATTGGCTACACGCTTGATGAGATTCCTAACGACATCACTCGGGTAACGCCGGCGAGCTTTGAGCCGACTCTTGACTACATCGTGGTCAAGGTTCCTCGTTTCGCTTTTGAAAAATTCCCGGCAGCAAACAACACGCTGACCACGACCATGAAGTCTGTTGGTGAGGCAATGGCGATTGGCCGCAACTACAGCCAGGCACTTCAAAAAGCTCTGCGCAGCCTTGAGAAGCGCGGTTCATCATTCAACTGGGATGGTGCGCTGGGTAACGTTGCCGAACTTCTTGAACAAATCAAAACTCCAACCGATGGCCGTATCGTGCAGGTACAGCAGGCGCTTCGTGCCGGTGCAACTGCCGAGCAGGTTTTTGACTCAACCAAGATTGATCCTTGGTTTATTGATCAAATTGTTCTGATCAATGAAGTTGCGGCCGATGTTGCTGCTGCGCCATCGCTGGACGAAACAGTTATTAAGTTGGCAAAGGATCACGGTTTCAGTGATGCTCAGATCGCTCAGATTCGCGGACTAAGCGAAGCCGAGGTGCGGACCATGCGACACGCGATGAATTTGCGCCCGGTATTCAAGACCGTTGATACCTGTGCCGGTGAATTCCCAGCAGAGACTCCATATCACTACAGCACCTACGAAGAAGAGACAGAGGTAGCGCCTTCTAACCGTAAGAAGGTAGTGATTCTAGGTTCTGGACCAAACCGTATTGGTCAAGGCGTTGAATTTGATTACAGCTGTGTGCATGCTTCGTTTGCACTTTCAGATGCAGGTTATGAGACCATCATGATCAACTGCAACCCTGAAACTGTGTCTACTGACTACGACACATCGGACAGACTCTACTTTGAGCCGCTGACCCTTGAAGATGTGCTCGAGGTTATTCACGCGGAGCAGCAGAGCGGAGAATTGGTTGGCGTTGTAGTTCAACTTGGTGGTCAGACTGCGCTTGGCTTGGCTAAGGGTCTGCAGGAAGCCGGAATTCCGATTCTTGGAACCTCACCGGATGCGATTGACCTAGCCGAAGAGCGTGGCCTGTTCTCAAAGATCCTTGATGATGGCGATCTACTGGCTCCGGCAAACGGAACCGCGCTGAACCTTAGCGAGGCAGAGGTTATCGCGGCTCGCATCGGTTATCCGGTTTTGGTTCGTCCTTCATTCGTTCTTGGTGGACGTGGAATGGAGATCGTTTACGACCAGGCAGGTATTCGCGATTACTTTGATCGCATTGCAGACCAGGGGATTGTTGGACCAAACCACCCGCTTTTGGTTGATCGCTTTCTTGACGACGCAATCGAGATCGACATTGATGCGCTTTTCGATGGAACAGATCTTTATGTTGGTGGAGTAATGGAACATATTGAAGAGGCCGGTATTCACTCTGGCGACTCAAGCTGTACCTTGCCACCGATCACAATGAGCGATTCACAAATTGCTCGCGTTCGTGAGGCAACACTAAAGATCGCTCAAGGCATTGGTGTTCGTGGTCTACTAAACGTTCAGTTCGCTTTGGCCGCGGATGTGCTTTACGTACTAGAGGCGAACCCTCGTGCATCCAGAACAGTTCCATTTGTTTCTAAGGCTCTGGGCATCACCCTTGCCAAGGCAGCGTCGCTTGTGATGGTTGGTAGAACAATTAAGCAGCTTGTCAGCGAAGGTCACCTACCGGAAAAGGATGGCACCTACATTCCTGCTGGTTCACCAATTGCAGTGAAGGAAGCGGTGTTGCCATTCAAGCGCTTCGCAACCAAGGATGGACGCTTTGTTGATTCTCTTCTAGGCCCTGAAATGCGTTCGACCGGTGAAGTGATGGGTATTGACGTTGATTTCCCTAAGGCATTTGCCAAGAGCCAATCGGCAGCTGGAAGTGCCTTGCCAACTTCTGGAACCATCTTCATCTCAGTTTCAGATCGTGATAAGCCACAGGTGATTCTTCCGGTGCGTAGACTTCAGCAGCTCGGCTACAAGGTTCTCGCGACCAGTGGCACCGCGGCAATCCTGGCGCGTCACGGAATTGAAGTGCAGGTGGTTCGTAAGCACACCGATGACAACTCCGTTGCAGAAGGTCCTTCGATTGTGGATTTGATTTCAGCCGGCAAGGTAGATGTTGTGGTCAACACACCATCGGGTTCGAGTGCGCGTAAAGATGGCTACGAGATTCGCGCGGCGACGACCGCAGCCGACAAGGCAATTTTCACGACGATTGCGCAGCTGAGTGCCGCGATTGGATCATTCGAAGAAGTGATTGCTGGCCCGTTTGCGGTGAAGTCACTTCAGGATCACGCGATCGATCGGGCGGTGGCACTTGCCAACTAGTTTTGGTGTAAAACTAAGCGAATCTTTCGCAAAGTACGGTCAGTTGTGCGTTGGCATCGATCCGCACGCAGCGTTACTTAGCGATTGGGGATTGGCCGATGGCGTTCAAGGTCTTGAGTCATTTGCAAATTCTGTGCTTGATTCAGCAGTTGGCAGGGTTGGCATAATCAAGCCGCAGGTCTCATTCTTTGAACGCCATGGGTCCAAGGGTTTCGCGGTCCTAGAGAAACTTGCAGAACGCGCAGCACAAACAGACTTGCTGGTAATCATGGATGCAAAGCGTGGCGACATTGGCACCACAATGGATGCCTATTTTGACGCCTGGTTGGGACACAACGCACCATTTGTATCAGACGCTCTAACAGTTTCGCCGTACCTTGGCTTTGGCTCACTCAAGGACACACTTAGCGGTGCACTCGAACGAGGTAAGGGTGTATTCGTTTTGGCTGCAACTTCGAATCCTGAGGGCGCCAGCGTTCAGCGAGCAACGCTTGGCGAAAAGACTTTGGCCAAATCAATGTGGGATTCATTAAGCGAAATCAACGCAGTAACTGCAGCCGGTAATGCCAAGCTTGGTTCATTTGGTGCGGTGCTGGGTGCCACTCTAAATTTGCAATCATTTGGACTTGGCGAAGTGCTCGAAGGGCAAGCGAAATCAGCAACGCCAATTCTTGCACCCGGTTTTGGCGCACAAGGCGCAGAGCTGTCGGCAAGCAAGCAACTGTTTGGTGCGGCTGCACCCCAGGTTATTCACTCGGTTTCTAGAAGCGTTCTTCAAGCGGGGGCAGCCGGGTTGGCAAAGTCAATCGATGCCGCCAAAGCAGAACTTGCGATTGGCTTAGGCTGAATTCATGTCGAATAAGTTGATCGTCATTGCCGGACCTACTGCGGTTGGCAAAGGCACGGTCGTCGAATACATAATCAAAAACTATCCAGGCATACATCTATCGGTGTCTGCAACCACCAGGGATCCAAGGCCCGGTGAGATTGATGGCAAGAACTACTTCTTTTTGAGCCACGAGGATTTTGACGGTCTAATTGCCGACGGCGAGATGCTGGAATACGCGACTGTGCACGGATTAAACAAATACGGAACGCCTCGTCAACCAGTCCTAGAGGCGCTTGGTCGCGGCGATCACGTGATTTTGGAAATCGATCTTCAGGGTGCAAGGCAGGTTCGCAAGACCATGCCTGAGGCCAAATTCATTTTCATTGGACCACCAAGTTGGGATGAATTGGTGCGCAGACTGACCGGCAGAGGCACCGAATCTGCTGAAGAACAGGCCAAACGCCTAGAAACAGCCCGCGAAGAATTGGCTGCGCAGGGGGAGTTTGACCACGTTGTTATCAACGATGAGGTAGCCAGATGCGCCGCCGAAGTCGTAGAATTGATGAAGGATTAGCGGCACGACCGCAAAAACACCAAAAACAACAAGAAGGTTAAACCATGTCTGAAAAGCTAGAAGGAATTGTTTCTCCAGCGATCGACAACCTACTAAACAAGGTTGACTCAAAGTACGAACTAGTGATTTTTGCATCAAAGCGTGCTCGCCAGATTAACGACTACTACTCAGCTCTTCACGAGGGCAGCCTGTTTAACAACGTTGGCCCATTGGTAGACGCAACTGTCGACGAGAAGCCGCTAACCATCGCGATGCACGAGATCGACCAGAACAAGTTGCAGAAGCACGCAACAGAGTAGTTTTCTCACAAAACTTTTTAAGACCAAGGTCATGCACGTAATCGTTGGTATTACCGGTGGCATTGCCGCCTATAAAGCCACGAGCATAATTCGTCTGCTTACCGAAGCCGGTCACACCGTAAAGGTGATTCCAACTCAAAATGCTTTGCGGTTTATTGGCGCAACCACGCTAGAGGCTTTGTCACACAACACGGTCGATTCAGATTTGTACACCGATGTGGAATCCGTTAAGCACGTTTCACTGGGCCAAGAAGCTGATTTGGTAATCGTTGCTCCGGCAAGTGCTTCATTTCTGGCTAGGTATGCTGCCGGTATTGCCGACGATCTACTTGGCAACACGCTACTAGTAACCAAGGCTCCGGTTGTCTTAGCGCCTGCGATGCACACCGAGATGTGGCTACACGCGGCTACTCAGAAAAATATTCAGACACTTACTGATCGGGGAGTTCAAATACTTGAACCTGCAGTTGGCAGATTGACGGGCGATGACTCTGGTATTGGTCGCTTGCCGGAACCGGAAGACATAGTCGAATTCGCACTTACGAAGATTTCTCGTCAGGACTTTGCGGGTAAGAGGTTTCTAATTACGGCCGGTGGCACCCGCGAGGAAATTGACCCGGTTAGATTCATTGGCAATAAGTCATCAGGCAAGCAGGGGATTGCGATTGCGATTGAGGCCGCGCATCGTGGAGCAGACGTCACGCTGATTGCTGCAAGTGTTTCTCATGTTCCTCCAGAAATTCAAAAAGTTTTGCACGTTCAAAGTGCCCAGCAGTTGGGTGACGCGATCGACGAAAACTTAGGTAGTTGTGATGTCCTGATCATGGCCGCTGCGGTTGCTGACTTCAAAGTTCTGAATCCTGCCGCGAATAAACTCAAGCGTTCGGAATTGGGTGACCACCTGCAGCTAGAACTTGTGGCCAATGAAGACATTCTGGCTAACGCTGTAAAGAGAATAAAGACACAGGGCTTATCGGTGTTAACTGTTGGCTTTGCAGCCGAGACAGCTTCCGGTCCTTTACAACTTGAAAAATTAGCTAAGTCCAAGCTTGCCAACAAGGGCTGCGATCTAATTGTTGCCAACAATGTTGCCAATGGTGCTGTGTTTGATTCCGATACCAATAACGTATTGATTCTTTCGCAAACTGGTAGATCGGTTGCGACTGAAGGATCAAAGCGTTTAGTAGCAGCAGAACTGCTAGACGTAATTAACGACCTGCAATCCAAATGATTGCCAGAGTGGTGATTGATTCACCGCTTCCGCAATTAGATAGATTGTTTGACTACTCAATCCCAGATGACCTGATTGGCGAAGTTGTCGTCGGCGTCAGGGTTCGAGTGCAATTTGGTAGATCAAAAAATCTATTGGACGCTTTCGTCGTAGAACTTGTTGAAAGCAGTGAATTTGCCGGTGAACTTAGTCCCATAGCCGAGTTGGTCTCGGTTGCCCCGGCACTAGACGCAGCCGTTTTTGCACTCGTTCGTGCGGTTGCCGATCGCCAAGCATCAACTGCGTCGGATGTACTTCGTCTTGCGGTTCCTGATCGCTCTGTTGCGGTAGAGAAGAAGTGGCTTGAATCTAATTCCGTTGCCCCGAACTCAAAGTCGTTTGACAAGGGAACAAAGCAAACTGCCCTAGTGGACCCGCACACATCAGACGAGGGCCCTGTGTGGGCAACACAAATTCGCGACAAGTGCATAGCAGCGATTCAAGCGGGCACATCGGTGATTGTGGTTGTGCCAGACTTCCGCGATCAGGCGGTGTTGCTAGAGGTTCTCAATGTTGCCGAACTAGGTTCTTCCGTGGTCAACTACACAACGGACACTCAAAAGTCCAAGCGTTATGCTGCCTTCCTTAGTTGCCTCAGTATGGCGTGCAGCATCGTGATTGGCAGTCGATCAGCAATCTATGCGCCGGTAAGAAATCTCGGAGACATCATCGTCTGGGATGATGGCGACCCAAGTCACCACGAGCCAACAAGTCCATATAGTCACACCCGCGAAGTGGCGCTGATGCGCCAACGTCTGCAGGAGTGCAACTTGCTGTTTCTTGGTCACAGCCGTTCCACCGAAGTATCACGGCTTGTTGCGCTGAAGTTTCTTGAAGATGTGAGTTCACCGTTCAAACTTCCACGTATCGCAAACACCGATACCGACCTTCGAGTTGATTCAATGGCCTGGAAAGGAATTCGCGAAGGACTCGAGACCGGCCCTGTCTTGGTTCAGGTTGCGTCTAAAGGAACGGCTACCTCGGTGTTTTGCGCGGCGTGCGACAGACGTGCCGAGTGCGGCACCTGTAATGGTCCGCTTTGGATAGACGAACGCAACTACGTGAAATGCCGCTGGTGCAACGCAGTGAACATGGACTTCCGTTGTCATGAATGTGCTGGCACAAAACTTAAGCAAGGCTCAGCCGGCGCAACTCGCACGATTGCCGAATTCGGCAGAGCGTTCCCCGGCGTGAAGTTAGTTGAAGCCACGGCGGAACTCAAGACTGGAACTCTAAAGGCTGGCAAATTCTTGGTGGTTGCAACACCCGGAGCCGAGCCAAGAGTAGTCGGTGGATACTCTTCCGTAGTCATCCTGGATGCGAATCGTGCCTTGAATCGCGATACCCTTCGTGCTACTGAGGACGCTGTTCGAACCTGGTCAAACGCTATTGCCTTGGGTAGTGCGGATTCAAGAAGCGTCTTGGTAGGTGTAGCCGGCGGCCTGGCAAACAAGTTCTCACTTTGGTCGCAGGCAGAGATTGCGCAACGTGAGTTCGCGACCAGAGCAGAACTTAGATTTCCTCCGGCGATCAGGCTTGCTTCGATTGGCACTACAAAAGAATTAGCTCAAGTGGTTCAATCTGAATTGGCTAAACAACCCAACCTGGAAGTTCTTGGTCCATTGCCACTGACCGAACGTGGAGTTAGTTCCGAGTGGCGAATTCTGATTAAGTACGAGTACTCGGATGGTGCAAAGTTGGCTGAATCACTAAAGGCTCTTGCTCTCAAACTGTCTTCTGGTCAACAACGCGTGAGTACTAAATCTGGACGCACAATGAGACCAATCCGCATCAAGATGGATGATGTCGAAGTAATCTAGAAACCTATGAGAGTAATTTTTGCTGGAACGCCGCTGAATGCAGCCGCGACGCTGATTGCACTTAAAAAATCGGGCATCGATATTGTTGGAGTGCTTACCCGCACCGATGCACCGATTGGTCGCAAAAAGATCCTCACTCAATCGCCCGTGGCAGATGCCGCTGAGGTTTTGGGTATTCCTGTGGTGAAGGCAAACCAAGTAGACGAGAGTGCACTTAGCCAACTGCAATCCCTCAACGCTGATCTTGGGGTCGTCGTTGCCTATGGCGCTTTTCTCAATGAAACTACTTTGCAGTCCCTACCTAAGGGTTGGATCAACTTGCACTACAGCCTGCTTCCTGACTTGCGCGGAGCTGCTCCCGTGCAACACGCGCTGCTGCAGGGTTTAGGTTCAACTGGTGTGACCGCCTTTCAGCTGGATAAGGGAATGGATACCGGTCCAATTCTTTTGCAGGCGCCTACTGTAATCGAACCTGATGAAAATGCTGGGAGACTTCTGAATCGCCTTACCGACTTAGGCGTCAGCGTCTTACTTGAACTTTTGCCGAGCATTGCAGCTGGGATCGCAAAGCAAACACCTCAAGATGACTCTCGTGCAACATTCGCGCCAAAAATTAGTCGTTCTCATGCCCTGATCGATTGGAAACAGTCGGCAATGAGTATTCAGCAGCTGGTGCTAGCCATGAATCCTGAGCCGATGGCCTGGACGACACTTGATGAGGAAAGCTTCCGAATCCTAGACGCCAGAGCCTACCGAGGCGATTATCTCCAAGCCTCACCAGGGACTATTCAATCAATTGACGAAAAAGTTCTAGTCGCCTGCAATAGCGGTGCTCTCCAACTAATCAATGTGCAACCTGCCGGTAAAAACGAGATGTCAGCGTCTGATTGGTACCGCGGCGTAAAGAACAAGGAGAACCTTGTCCTCGGCTCCTAAGCAAATGCGAACTTCATCAAGAACCGTTGCATTGGAACTCTTGTTCGCAGTTGAGCTTGACGATGCATACGCAAATCTCTTGCTGCCAAAACTACTCACCGCTTCACGCCTTGACGAGCGTGATTCGGCGCTGGCTCAAGAACTGAGTTTTGGAACTTTGCGTTGGCAGCTCTTTTATGACCGTGTGATTGAGGAGTGTGCAAAGCGGTACGCCGATGAGATTGAATTGAAGGCGCTAATAGTTTTGCGACTCGGCGCACACCAGTTACTGGGAATGCGAACCCCAGCCCACGCTGCTCTCGACGAAACTGTTGAGCTTGCAAAGCAATTTGTCAGCAGGGGAGCAGCAGGTTTCGTAAATGGAGTACTGCGCAGAGTCAGTGAACGAACCCGAGACGAATGGTTAGGAATAGTACTAACCGGTCTGGAAAACCCTGCCGAGAAACTAGCGGTTGAGTTCTCGCATCCGATCTGGGTAGTTAAAGCACTACAGCAATCACTTGCGCTTGACGGTCGTGAATCCGAGTTGCAGGACCTGCTACTGGCCGACAACATCGCACCACTGGTTAGCCTGGTTGCTCTGCCAGGTCTTGCTAGAAAATCAGATTTCGAAGACTTGCCGATCGGGCCAGCAAGTCCTATCGGTGCTCAATTGGATTCTGGTGATCCAAATAATCTGACTGCATTCCGTGAAGGAAGAATTCGCGTGCAAGATCAAGGTTCGCAACTTGCGGCACTTGCTCTTGTTGAAGCAAAGCCAATCGGCAAGAACGAAGAATGGCTAGACCTTTGTGCTGGTCCTGGCGGCAAGGCGGCATTGCTTGCAGCTGAGGCCCAGGTTAACGGAGCAAAACTTACTTGTAATGAAGTTGCGCCGCACAGAGCGAAGCTGGTTCGCCAAGCACTAGCGGTAGTTGGCGACAGGATTCAGGTGACCGTTGAGGATGGTCGAACCTATTCAAGTAATCACCGAGGACAGTTTGATCGAATACTGCTTGACGCACCTTGCACTGGACTTGGTGCATTGCGACGCCGACCAGAATCTCGCTGGCGTAAAGCGCAAGCTGACGTCGCCGAACTTAGTCACTTGCAAGAAGAATTACTCCAAAGTGCTTGGGATTGCCTAAAGCCCAGTGGAGTACTTGCTTATGTAACCTGCTCACCGCATCTAGCCGAAACCAACGCAATCGTTGACTGGGCCAAAAAGAAGCTTTCCGGCCTTGAGCTTCTTGATGCAAATGGCGTCTTGGCCGGCATCAACCCAAATCTGCACCTAAATCGAAACCGTAAAACTGCCCAACTCTGGCCGCACATCCACCAAACAGATGCCATGTTCATTGCTCTGTTCACCAAGACGTCCAACTAAATCGCTAGGCTTGTTTCATGAGCCGCGCAAGAATTAATCCAAGTATTCTTTCTGCCGATTTTGCCAACTTCCAATCTGAGTTCGCGTCCATAGCCAATAGCGACCTGATTCACGTTGACGTCATGGATAACAATTTTGTGCCAAACCTAACCTTTGGTCTTCCAATGGTTCAGCGCATGCAACAGATCACTCCTAAACCCCTGGATGTGCACCTGATGATTGCCAACGTTGACAAGTGGGCTCCCGGCTACGCAGAGACTGGCGCCTTCTCAGTAACATTCCACGCCGAGGCTTCCGAAAACCCAGTGCAGCTTGCAAGGAAACTCAGGTCTATCGGCGCTCGTGCGGGCGTCGCGATCAAACCCGGCACAGCCGTTGACGGATTTTTGGATGACCTGGCTGAATTCGATCAGCTGCTGGTGATGACCGTTGAACCTGGCTTTGGTGGCCAAGCCCTAATCGAAGATACGCTCACCAAGGTAAGCGCCGCTCGCCGTCGCATTGATCAAGACAAGCTTGATGTTTGGTTACAGGTAGATGGCGGAATCGACGAAAACAATATCCAACGAGTTGCCGAACTTGGGGCCGATACTTTTGTTGCCGGAAGTGCAGTATTCAAGTCTGCCGACCGCGCCAAGCAAATCCAAGACTTGCGCGAATTAGCCGAAATTGGCATTTCACACCGACATTAGTCTTGGTTGCCAAGCCTTCAGCGGGTAACCTATTCAAATGAAGTCCTTCGAACAGCTTTTCGCGGAAATTAGCGAAAAGGCCGCAAATCGCCCTGCCGGTTCCGAAACCGTCAAGTGGCTTGATGCCGGCACTCACACAATTGGCAAGAAGATTGTCGAAGAAGCGGCCGAAGTCTGGATGGCCGCAGAGCATGAAGGCAAAGAGCGTAGCGCCGAGGAAATCTCTCAGCTGATCTACCATCTGCAGGTAATGATGGTGAACCTTGGTCTCACCCTTGAAGACCTAGAAAAAAACTTTTAATCACTTCATTCGAAAGATAAAACTTTGCTAAGAGTCGCAGTACCAAATAAGGGAATCCTTTCAGATTCCGCCATTCTCATGCTCAAAGAAGCGGGCTACACCGTTCGTCGCGATCCCAAGGATCTGCACGTTGTTGACCAAGCACACAACATTGAGTTCTTTTACCTTCGCCCGCGTGACATTGCCACCTATGTTGGCTCTGGTTCGCTAGATGTTGGCTTCACCGGTCTTGACCTATTACTAGACAGTCGCTCAAAGGCGGTATCTGTTGCCGATCTTGGCTTTGGCGGTTCAACCTTTAGGTTCGCCGGACCGGTTGGCAAGTTCAGCCAACTAAGTGATCTATCTGGCAAGCGCGTTGCCACTGCTTACCCACACTTGGTTGAAGACTTTCTAAAGAACCAAGACATCAAGGTAGAACTTGTGCAGCTTGATGGTGCTGTTGAGGTCGCCGTGCAACTTGGTGTGGCCGACGCTGTTGCCGATGTGGTTTCCACCGGAAACACCTTGCGCCAGGCTGGGCTTGAAATTTTTGGACCGGTTATCTTGCAGAGTTCTGCACAGTTAATCGTTGCGCCAGGCAAACAAGGGGAGCACATCCAACTCTTGCGACGTATGCAGGGCGTACTGGTTGCACGTGAATACGTTATTTTCGATTACGACTGCCCAACCAATTTGGTCGATCAAGCGTCGGCCATTACTCCGGGAATTGAATCGCCAACCATTTCGCCGCTACGCGATGCCGATTGGGTTGCAGTACGCGCACTAGTAAAGACTTCTGAGATCAACGCCAAGATGGACGAACTCTACGAAATTGGTGCTCGTGCGATCTTGGTAAGCGCAATTCACGCCGCGAGAATTTAATGTCTCTCTCAGTAAGGGTGATTCCCTGCTTAGACGTTGCCGATGGTCGCGTAGTAAAGGGAGTCAACTTTCTAAATCTTCGCGATGCCGGTGACCCAATTGAGCTGGCCGCAAAGTACTACACCGATGGCGCCGACGAGCTAACTTTCTTGGATGTGCACGCCACCGTGGACAATCGCTCAACCATGTACGACTTGGTTACAGCTTGTGCAGAGCAAGTGTTCATTCCGCTCACCGTTGGTGGCGGAATTCGCGAAGTTGACCACGTAGCAAAATTGCTTGGCGCAGGTGCAGACAAAATCAGCGTGGGTTCAGCTGGAATTGCCAACCCTCAACTGCTAAGCAACATTGCAAATCGTTTTGGAAATCAAGTTCTAGTGATCTCACTGGATTTAAAGCGTTCCGAAAAAACTGAGTCAGGATTTGTCGTCACCAGTCACGGTGGACGTGAAGAAACCTCCTTAGATGCGATTGCTTGGATAAAGCAGACCATTGAACTTGGTGCCGGTGAGCTTTTGGTAAACAGCATCGACGCCGATGGAACCAGGGCTGGCTTCGACACAGATATGCTTCAGGCGGTGCGGGGAATCGCAGACATTCCGATCATTGCCTCGGGTGGCGCAGGCAAAGCCGCCGACTTTCCTGCGGCCGCAGCTGCCGGAGCAAACGCCATACTCGCTGCATCTATTTTCCACGAGGGCTCGGTTTCGATAGGTGAAGCCAAGGCTGAACTAAAATTGGCTGGATACGAGACGAGATAGCCATGATTGCAAACCGCGAACAACTAACCAAGTTGCGCTTTAACGAAGCCGGCTTGATTCCTGCTGTCGTGCAGAGTGCGCAGACTAATCGCGTGCTGATGGTTGCGTGGATGAACCTTGAATCAATTGAACAGACCTTTGCAGTTGGTGAAACCGTATTCTTCTCAAGATCGCGCTCCGAGCTGTGGCACAAGGGAGCTACCTCGGGTAACACCCAGCGCGTTGTAAAGGTTGAGGTAGATTGCGACAGCGATTGTCTACTGATTCAGGTTGAAGAAAATGGCCCTGCTTGCCACACCGGAACCGAATCTTGCTTTGATACCGCTGTGCTGGGTGAGGCAGGTACCAACAATGGCTAAGGTCCAGTACACGCCAGAAAAGGTGAGCGAGCTTGCGGCATCGCACCGCGTAATTCCTCTTATTGAGACACTCTTCTCGGGCACAGAGACACCTATGACGATCTTTGAAAAGTTGGCTGCCGACAAACCAGGAAGTTTTCTACTCGAATCCGCGCAGCACGGAGTCTGGGCTAGATACAGCTTTATTGGCGTAAACAATCGTGGCTTGCTTACTCAGGATTCCCATGGCCAGGTGCAATGGAGTTCGGCCACGAATCAGTCACCACTGGCCGATGGAAGTTTTGACTTGCCTAGTTCTGCGTTGGATGCAGTTGCACAAATTCAGCAGTCGTGGACATCGGTTGCGGTTGGCGAACTTCCACCACTAACCAGCGGTTTAGTTGGCGTGATGGGTTGGGATTTGATTCGAGAAATCGAAGATCTACCGCCAGCAAGTACCAAGGATTTTCCGTCACCAATTTTGGCACTGGCCATGTTCCGCGATTTAGTTATCGTTGATCACGAAACGAATTGCGTGCTTCTGGTCTCAAATGTTTTTGCCGCGCATGGCGAAGATGTCAGAAAACTTTATGACCAGGCAGTCAACCACATTGATGAGATGCGCACGGCTCTGTTGCAACCAATCAACTCGGTTATCGCAGACATAGATTTCAACACGGATTTCACGGCTCAACACGCAACTCAAAAGGTAGAGTTCCTTGAAGCGATTGACAAAGCTAAGCACTACGTTCGCATAGGTGACGTTTTCCAGGTTGTTTTATCGCAACGATTCGATCTTGAGACAAGTGCCAGCGCGTTAGATACTTATCGCGTTCTACGTGCTCTGAATCCAAGCCCGTACATGTATCTGTTGAATTTTGAAGATGAGCATGGCGCTTACGCAATTGTTGGCTCCTCTCCAGAGGCGCTGGTATCAGTTACCAATGGCAACGCCGTCACCCACCCGATTGCCGGATCACGTCCACGCGGCACAACGCACGAAGCCGATCTAAAGCTCGAAGCAGAGCTTCTGGCCGACAACAAGGAAAAGTCAGAGCACCTGATGCTGGTTGATCTTGCGCGTAATGACCTTCTGAAAGTTTGTGAACCAAATTCAGTGACAGTTACCGAGTTCATGGAGGTACATAGATTCAGTCACATCATGCATTTGGTCTCTACGGTTGAAGGCAAAGTAGCCGCCGATTGCACACCGATAGATGTATTCAAAGCGACTTTCCCCGCAGGAACTCTATCTGGCGCTCCAAAACCGCGGGCCCTAGAAATCATTGACGAACTTGAGACTTCTAACCGCGGAATCTTTGGTGGGGTGGTTGGTTACTTTGACTTTGCCGGCAATGCAGATCTTGCAATTGCGATCCGCACGGCGTTCATCCGCGACGGAGTTGCACACGTTCAAGCCGGAGCGGGCATCGTGCTTGATTCGGTACCCGAAGCCGAGTACCAAGAAACTTTGGCCAAGGCTGGGGCGCCGCTTAGAGCGATTGCCGCAGCAAACGCCATGATTCGTCGCAACAACTAAAGCAGGCTGAGAGATTGCTAACTAACTTCACTAAGGGCCGTTCGCTTGGCCTGATTTTGCTGATGTTGATCGGATCTTTCGCACTGGCTGGCCAAACCTGGTACTTGGTCTCCATGTCACCAAACGATGAGACCGTTACACTCAAAAGCTTTGATGGATACTCGGCGTATTCCTGGGTTTCGCCGTTGCTTCTGGTTTGCTTAGCCGCAATGGCCACTTCGGCAATCTCTGCCGCGGCAACCCGCGTGGCAAGCCTCTGGGTGGGAGCACTCGGCTCCCTTGCCCTGACAATTCTTTCGGGCGTATCGATTTCTCGCCAAGACCTATCGGGAGTCGCGAAGGAACTAGAAAACGCAACCGGCATCGCTGCCAGCCATGGAATCACCGGTCTTGACATCGCTACGCAGGCGTTCGCGCCGGCAAGTATCGGTGTTTTTGCGGTCCTTAGCCTGGTCTTTTTGGTGGCAATTTTCGCCAGCAGGCAATGGAAGGTCAAGGTAGAAAAAGCTACCCGACAACCTGGCCGGCCGGTTAAGGACTCGATTTCACTCTGGGATGAACAGCGATAGCCACCAGAGCCATTGGTAAGATTTAGACAGACCCAGAAAGGCACTAAATGTCAGAGAACCTAAACGACCCAGGCCACGGCGACTCAGTTGCTGCTTGGACTGCAGTAATCATCATCATGGTTGCAGTTGCAGTTGGAACACTTGGATTCTGGTTTGATCAGGCAGCAGTGGTCTGGGGTTCAGCAGTGGTTGCAGTCCTTGGTGTGCCTGTTGGCATTCTTCTTAAGCGTGCTGGCTACGGCGTTGGTGGCGAGAAGTCTAAGAAAACTCACTAGTGCTTTCCGAGCTCTACGCCGGATCGCTTGCAGACGCAGCAAGAAGACTCGAATCAACCTCACTCGGCGAGATTGAGCGCTCAGCGCTTGCACGGACTCCGGCTCTAAACGCAATGAGCGCTTTGGCGCCACGCAAACAAATTCACGTACTTGCCGAGGTCAAGCGCGCCTCACCATCAAAAGGTGAGATGGCGGCAATCGCCGATCCGGCCGCACTTGCCAAAACCTACGCCGATAACGGGGCCAGCGCGATCAGCGTCTTGACCGAAGAACGAAAGTTCAAAGGATCGCTGGCAGATCTGGCAGCCGTGCGAGAAGTTGTGTCGGTGCCGCTACTTCGCAAAGACTTCATCGCCAACGAGCAACAAATTCTTGAAGCGCGAGCCGTTGGAGCCGACATTATTTTGCTTATCGTTGCCGGTCTTGCCGAGAGCGTGATTGCAAAGCTCATGAAGTTCACTTTTGAACTTGGCATGACACCCTTCATTGAGACCCACAGCGCCGAGGAGCTAAAAGTAGCGCTTGGTCTTGGCTCGGAATTCGTGGGTATCAACGCTCGTGACCTTTCTACCTTTGAGACAGATCGTGATCTTTTCGCCAAGCTGGTCGACCAGATTCCAGCCGGAGTAATTAAGGTTGCCGAATCTGCCGTTAGAAATGCAGATGACGTTGCACATTACCGCAAGGCTGGGGCAGACGTGGTCCTAGTTGGCGAAGCACTCGTGACCAACGATCCAGCGGCAATGCTCAAGTCTTTTCTTTCGGTTGATGAGTCTTAGGATTTAGTCATGACAAATCTTCGCGAACAGGCTGGACCGTACTTTGGCGAGTTCGGTGGAAGATTTGTTCCCGAGTCTCTGATCAAGGCTCTGGACGAACTTGAAGCAACCTACCAAACGGCTAAGGCTGATCCGTCTTTCCAGGCTGAACTAGCCGAACTACACCGCACTTACACCGGACGACCATCCATCATCACAGAGGCCAAGCGTTTTGCATCTCACGCTGGAGACGTTCGAATTTTCTTGAAGCGCGAGGACCTTAACCACACCGGTTCGCATAAGATCAACAACGTGCTTGGGCAAGCATTGCTAACCAAGCGCATGGGTAAGACCCGAATCATTGCCGAGACTGGTGCCGGTCAGCACGGTGTTGCCAGTGCAACCGCTGCGGCGCTTTTTGGACTTGAGTGTGTTGTGTACATGGGCGAGGTAGACACAGAGCGTCAGGCACTCAACGTTGCCCGCATGCAATTGCTTGGTGCAACCGTAATTCCGGTGACCACCGGAAGCCGCACGCTTAAGGATGCAATCAACGAGGCGCTGCGAGACTGGGTTGCCAATGTCGATGACACTCACTACCTACTTGGCACAGTTGCCGGACCACACCCATTCCCAACCATGGTGCGCGATTTCCACAGCGTGATTGGAATTGAGGCTCGTCAACAAATGCTTAATGAATATGGATTCCTACCAGATGCACTTGCTGCCTGCGTTGGCGGCGGCTCAAATGCAATTGGGCTCTTCCACGCCTTCTTAGACGATGAAGAAGTTGCCATCTATGGTTTCGAGGCTGCCGGCGAAGGAATGGACACCGATCGTCATGCGGCAACGCTGAACTACGGACGTCCAGGTGTGTTGCACGGCGCAAAGAGCTACATGTTGCAAGACGAAGATGGTCAGACCATGGAGAGTCACTCGATTTCTGCTGGACTTGATTACCCGGGTGTTGGCCCAGAACACGCGTGGCTTAAAGACATTGGTCGCGCGAATTACTGGGGAATTTCTGATGCCGAGGCAATGGATGCACTCCGACTACTAAGTAGAACCGAAGGAATCATTCCTGCCATCGAGACTTCACACGCTCTAGCCGGCGCGCTAAAACTTGGCAAGTCTTTGAAACCTGGCTCATCGATTCTGGTAAATCTTTCCGGACGTGGCGACAAAGACATGGAAACTGCAGCAAAGTACTTTGGCTTGCTTGACGCAAAGAAGGATAACTAAATTGCGCCAGACCACTTCCGCAGTTCTCAAATCAAGAAAAGCGTCCGGAAAAGGATCGCTGATTGGATATTTCCCGGCCGGTTATCCAACTCTTGACGAATCTGTCGAAGCTGCGATTGCTATGTGCAAAAACGGAATCGATGTTCTGGAACTAGGCGTCCCATATTCTGATCCGGTAATGGATGGTCTAGTTATTCAGCACGCAACTGAAGAAGCACTCGCGAACGGTTTCAAACTGCGTCAGACTTTTGATGCGGTTAAGAGAATCACCGACGCAGTTGATACACCGGTATTGGTGATGACCTATTGGAACCCGGTGCTTAGCTATGGCGTAGAAAACTTTGCTCGCGATTTGAAAGCCTCTGGGGGAGCCGGACTAATTACACCGGATCTAATTCCCGATGAAGCAGGCGAATGGCTGAGCGCATCCGATAAACACGAACTTGATCGAGTTTTCCTTGCGGCACCAACCTCATCACCGGCGCGAGTTGCACGGGCCTGCGAACTAAGTCGCGGATTCGTTTACGCAGTTTCTACTATGGGCATCACTGGAACCAGAGACTCGGTTGACGATCTGGCTAAGCAAGTTGTGGCATCCGTCCGACACGAATCCAGTTCGCAAAACACCGCAGTGGGAATCGGAATCTCGTCAGCTGAGCAGGTTGACGATGTAAACACATATGCCGACGGTGCAATCGTTGGTTCCGCTTTTGTTCGTGCCTATGCCGAAGGTGGCATCGCAGCACTCACCAGCAAAGTTCAAGAACTCGCAGCGAACCTAAAGTAATCGAGACCAATTAATGCAGCACTTGCTTCTAAGCATCCCAAGCCCGCAAATCAGTTTTTTCAACGTTGGCCCATTAAAGATTCACTTCTACGCACTCTGTATTCTGGCCGGCATCATTGCCGCAATCTGGATTTCTGATCGCCGCCTTGTTGCCCGCGGTGCAAAATCCGGTCTAGCCCTAGACATTGCACTTTGGACTGTGCCGATCGCCGTAGTTGGCGCCCGCGCATTTCACGTGGTCACCCACAGTTCCGACTACTTTTACCCAGGCGCCGACCTGACCGCGGTTTTCCGAATCTGGGAGGGTGGCATTGCAATCTATGGCGGCTTGATTGGTGGGGCACTTGGTGCCTGGCTGGCCTCCCGCCGCTACGGCCTCAAGTTCTGGTCCTACGCCGACGCCGTTGCGCCCGGAATTCTGCTGGCCCAAGCAATTGGCCGCTGGGGCAACTACTTCAACCAGGAGTTATTCGGCAAGCCAACCACTTCGCCATGGGGCCTTGAAATCAACCCCGATAACCCTGCTTTTCCGCAGGGTTTGCCGGCTGGGACCCTTTTTCACCCAACTTTCCTTTACGAATCAATCTGGAGTCTTATCGGGGTTGCCCTACTGCTGGCCCTGGACAAGCGATTTGAACTGCGCTGGGGCTCCATGTTTGGCGCCTATTTGGCCTATTACTCGGTGGGCAGATTGATTACTGAGAACCTACGAATTGACCCAAGCGACATCATTTTGGGGCTCAGAACCAACGTCTGGTCGGCCATCGGTGGAATTGTGGTTGGTTTGGCAATTGTCTATTGGCAAAAGCGACAGCACCCGGGCCCAGAGGCCAGTGTTTATAAAGCCAATGCATTAGACTCGACCTCTAAGTAATTCTTGCAACCGGCCCTTATTGGTCGGTAATTTTGGGCCAATGTTGTCCCTCCCTAAAAATGATTGGAGTGTGGCATGTCCGAAATGTCGCCGTTCGAAAGATTTGGTACCGCACCAGCGGCCCAGGGCCTTTATGACCCTGCTTTCGATAAAGACGCCTGTGGTTTGGCAATGGTTGCCACGCTGCGCGGTACTCCTGGACATGACATCGTAAAAACCGCACTAACTGCGTTGACCAACCTTGAACACCGCGGTGCTGTTGGTTCCGACGCCGGAACTGGTGACGGTGCGGGTATTCTCACTCAGATTCCAGACACATTTTTTAGATCAGTTACCGACTTTGAACTTCCGGCTAAGGGCAGCTACGCAGCCGGTCTTGTTTTCATCGAAACCGGCGAGGAGCAGACTCTAGAGGCTGCATTCGAAGGTCTAGCTAAAGAAGAACAACTTCAGGTTCTTGGCTGGCGCGAAGTTCCAATCAACCCAAGCGTGCTTGGTGAATTGGCTCGTGCAGCAATGCCAACCATTCGTCAGGTTTTTGTTTCCGCACCCGATGGCGCAACCGGCATGGACCTTGAGCGTCGCGCGTTCCGACTGCGTAAGCGTTCAGAGCGCAAGCTTGGCGCATATCACCCATCTCTTTCATCACGCACCATCGTTTACAAGGGAATGGTTACAACTCTTCAGTTGGAGCCCTTCTACCCAGACCTAAGCAACGAACTCTTTGATTCAACTCTTGCTTTGGTTCATTCACGATTCTCAACCAACACTTTCCCGTCGTGGCCATTGGCGCACCCCTTCCGCATGATTGCGCACAACGGTGAGATAAACACCGTAAAGGGAAACCGCAACTGGATGCGTTCACGCGAATCGCAACTTGCTGCGGACGTTCTTGGTGACATCAAGCAGCTAACCCCAATCATCACCCCAGATGGTTCTGACTCCGCTTCGTTCGACGAAGTTGTTGAGTTGCTTTACATGTCTGGCCGCAGCTTGCCACACGCCATGATGATGATGATTCCCGAAGCATGGGAAAAGCAGAGCGACATCGACGAATCACGCAAGAACTTCTACGAGTACCACTCAATGCTCATGGAACCATGGGATGGTCCAGCAGCAGTCATCTTCACCGATGGTTCACTAGTTGGTGCAACTCTTGACCGCAATGGTCTTCGTCCTGGTCGCTATCTGGTTACCGAAGATGGTTTGGTTGTGCTGGCATCGGAGATCGGTGTTGCAGAAATTGACCCAAGCAAGATTGTTCGCAAGGGCCGTTTGCAGCCTGGTCGCATGTTCCTTGCTGACACCGTTAATGGTCGCCTAATCGATGACGACGAAATCAAGGCAGAGATTGCTGCGCTTGAACCTTGGGGCGAATGGCTTGAAGGCAACCGCATCAACCTGAAGGATCTTCCTGAGCGAGAGCACATTGCTCACACCGCGTCATCGGTAAACCGTCGTCAGCGCACCTTTGGCTACACCGATGAAGAGTTGCGCATTTTGCTTGCACCGATGGCACGTAATGGCATCGAGCCTTTGGGTGCAATGGGTTCAGACACGCCAATCGCGGCGATCTCTGACCGTTCACGTTTGCTTTTTGATTACTTCGTTCAGCAGTTCGCACAGGTAACCAACCCGCCACTGGACTCAATCCGTGAAGAAGTAGTTACTTCGCTTAGCACCGGCATTGGGCCGGAGCGCAACCTACTCACCGCGACTCCTGAGCACGCTCAGCAAGTTATTTTGAACTTCCCGGTAATCAGCAACGATGAGCTTGCCAAGATTCAGCACATTGATGAGCGCCCGGGTGTTGGCCAGGCTTACACCGTTCGTGGCACGTACCGTGTTGAGGGTGGGGCAGAGGCACTAGCTGCACGCATTCGTGAAATCTTCGAAGAGATCGAAACCGCAATTGCGGACGGCTCTACCTACTTGATCCTTTCTGACCGCGACAGCAATCGCGACATGGCACCAATTCCATCGCTGCTACTTACCTCGTCCGTGCACCATGCATTGATTCGTGCGGGCTTGCGCACCAAGGTTGGTCTGGTTGTTGAAGCCGGAGACGTTCGTGAGGTTCACCACGTTGCCGCGCTGATTGGTTACGGCGCAGCCGCCATCAACCCATACCTAGCTTTGGAATCAGTCGAGCAGATGGTCAAGTCTGGTCAGATCGTTGGAATCGACATCGAGTACGCACAAAAGAACTTGATCAAGGCACTCGGCAAGGGTGTTCTGAAGATCATGTCGAAGATGGGCATCTCAACTGTTTCTTCATATGCCGGAGCACAGTGCTTCGAGGCAATTGGTTTGAGTCAGGAATTTGTTGATACCTACTTCACCGGCACTACCAGCCAACTTGGCGGTATTGGCATTGAAGTAATCGCTCACGAAATTGCCGACCGTCACTCAAGCGCTTACCCAGTTGACGAAGCACTGAATCCTCACGAGTCACTTGAAACAGGTGGTGAGTACCAGTGGCGTCGCAATGGTCCTGCTCACTTGTTTAACCCAGAGACAATTTTCAAACTTCAGCACTCAACTCGTAGCAAGAGCTATGAGATTTTCCGCGAGTACACAAAGACCGTTGACGACCAAGCAGAAAACTTGATGACTCTGCGCGGTTTGTTCAAGTTGCGTGATGCCGTTCGCCCTGCTGTGGCAATCGACGAGGTTGAACCTGTTTCATCAATCGTGAAGCGTTTCTCAACCGGCGCGATGTCTTACGGATCAATTTCTCCAGAGGCTCACGAGACACTTGCGATTGCAATGAACCGCTTGGGTGCCAAGTCAAACACAGGTGAGGGTGGTGAAGACGTAGAACGACTTCTAGACCCAACTCGTCGTTCGGCTATCAAGCAGGTTGCGTCTGGGCGCTTTGGTGTGACCAGCATGTACCTGACTCATGCCGATGACATTCAGATCAAGATGGCACAGGGTGCCAAGCCAGGCGAGGGTGGCCAGTTGCCACCGAACAAGGTTTACCCGTGGATCGCAAAGACCCGTCACTCAACTCCGGGTGTTGGTTTGATTTCGCCACCGCCGCACCACGACATTTATTCAATCGAAGACTTGAAGCAATTGATCTTTGACGTAAAGCGCGCAAACCGCACTGCACGAGTGCACGTTAAGTTGGTTTCTCAGGTTGGTATCGGAACCGTTGCCGCCGGTGTGGCCAAGGCAAAGGCAGACGTAATTTTGGTCTCGGGTCACGATGGTGGAACCGGAGCCAGCCCGCTTAACTCTTTGAAGCACGCCGGTACCCCTTGGGAGCTTGGCCTAGCCGAAGCACAGCAGACACTTTTGATTAACGGTCTGCGCGATCGCGTATCGGTGCAGGTTGACGGGCAAATGAAGACCGGCCGTGACGTAATTATTGCCGCGCTGCTCGGCGCCGAGGAATTTGGTTTCGCTACTGCTCCGCTGGTTGTTGAAGGCTGCATCTTGATGCGCGTTTGCCACCTAGACACTTGCCCGGTTGGTGTTGCTACGCAGAACCCAACTCTTCGCGCTCGTTTCACCGGTCAGGCAGATCACGTGGTTAATTTCTTTGAGTTCCTGGCTCAAGAAGTCCGCGAGTATCTGGCAGCTCTTGGCTTCAAGACACTTGATGAGGCAATTGGTCACAGCGAGCTAATCGACGTCAATCGCGCTATTCAACACTGGAAGGCCGACGGTCTAGACCTGTCACCAATCCTTGCTTCGCCAACTTTGGCTCCTGGGGCATCTCGTCGTCGCACAACAGTGCAGGATCACGAACTTGAAAAGCACTTTGACCACAAGCTAATCGCAGCGGCAACGGCAGCGCTTGAAGACGCGCAGGCGGTTGAGATTGAATTGCCAATCACAAACGTTGATCAAGCAGTTGGCACAATGCTTGGTAATGAACTAACCAAGCGCTACGGCGCAGACGGTCTGCCTAATGGCACCATCAACGTTCACCTAACCGGTTCTGCTGGTCAGTCGTTTGGTGCTTTCGTGCCTAAGGGCATCAAGCTCAACCTTGAAGGCGATTCAAACGACTACGTAGGTAAGGGCCTTTCTGGTGGAACCATCGTTGTTCGGCCGAACCGCGCCAGCGTGTTCCCGGCTGAGAAGAACATCATCGCTGGAAACGTTATTGGCTACGGCGCGACCTCAGGTGCAATGTTCCTTCGCGGAATCGTTGGAGAGCGCTTCCTGGTTCGCAACTCTGGTGTAACTGCAATTGCGGAGGGCTGTGGCGATCACGCACTGGAATACATGACCGGTGGAGTTGCAGTAATTCTTGGCCCAACCGGTAGAAACCTTGGCGCTGGTATGTCAGGAGGTGTTGCATTTGTTTACAAGTTGCGCGCCGATCACGTTAACCACGAGACACTGGCTGCGGGCGAGTTGCACATGAACGATCTCTCAGCTGAAGAAGCACAGCAGTTGCGTGCACTGCTTGAGCAGCATGTTGTTGAAACTGATTCAGCTCTGGCCAAGTCGTTGCTGCAGAACTTCGATGCCGAAGTTAAAAACTTCACCACCGTGCTGCCTCGCGACTACGCAAGCGTGCTAAAGATTCGCGCGAAGGCAACCGCCGATGGGGTAGAC
>CANGJO010000007.1 GCA_947454285.1 Microbacteriaceae bacterium
AGCTAGCTGCACAGTATCGTGACGACGTTGAAGCACTAGAAACAGTTCTCGAAAAAAGTGCTGTAGTGTTCAGCGATCAAACAGATGCCGATCTATTCGGTATTGCGGATGATGAGCTCGCTGCCGCAGTATCGATGTTCGTGGTGCGCGGTGGAAGAATTCGCGGTGTTCGCGGTTGGGTGATCGACAAGGAACTGGAACGCGACCCAGCCGAGCTAGTTGAGTACGTTCTGCAAAATGTTTATGCACCCGTGGACGGAGCCGAGCCTCAAGAAGTGCCACGCGAAGTAATCGTGCCTATTGAGCCGGCTGACAAGCCAGAGGTTGCCAAATGGCTATCGAACATTCGTGGAACCAAGGTAGACCTGCACATTGCGCAACGTGGTGACAAGGCCGCGCTTGCTGGAACCGCACTCACCAACGCAAAGCACGCGTTGATGCTTTACAAGACAAGACGAAGTGCTGACTTCACCGCTCGCGCCGATGCACTTGCCGGAATCCAAAAAGTGCTGAACCTTGATGAAGCACCGCTGCGCATTGAATGCTTTGACGTCTCACACCTGAGTGGAACAAACGTGGTTGCTTCGATGGTGGTATTCGAGGATGGTCTTCCAAAGAAGGATCACTATCGTCGTTTCTCAATCGAGAGCACTCAAGACGATACGGATTCGATTTACCAGGTGCTGAGCCGTCGACTCAAATATCTGCGCGAACCGCAGGCCGACGAAACCGAATCAACAACCGCAAACAAGTTTGCCTACCGACCATCGCTGCTCATCGTCGATGGTGGATTGCCTCAGGTGAACGCAGCGCAACGTGCGGTCAACGAGAGCGGCGTTCAAGGACTTACTGTTATCGGGTTGGCAAAACGACTCGAAGAAGTGTGGCGCCCGGGCTCAGATTTCCCAGTGATTTTTCCGCGCGCCACCGATGAGTTGTTTTTGCTTCAACGCATTCGCGACGAGGCACACCGATTTGCCATCACCTACCAACGTCAAAAGCGAGCATCTAGCATCGCCAGCGCACTGAGCGAAATTCCTGGCCTGGGGGAAAAGCGCGTGTCGGCATTGCTGAAGCACTTTGGTTCGGCCAAGCGACTCAAGTTGGCCTCGGCCGATGAGATCGCCCAAGTGGCTGGAATTGGCCCGGTTTTGGCCGAACAGATTGTTCACGCGCTGGTTTCCTAAAAGCGCATCTTCGGCGTGTCGCAAGGGGCTAGACTTCTGGTAATCCGCGTCACAGCGGGCAACACGCCGATACGGTTAGGGGACCTATGGCCATCGACAGGAAGCACGAGCTGCTGATCGTCACTGGCATGTCCGGTGCCGGCAGATCGACCGTTGGAAACGCCCTTGAAGACCTTGGTTGGTACGTGGTCGACAACCTTCCGCCACAAATGCTTGGCCCAATCGCAGACCTATTTACTCTTGCAAAGACTCCACTGCCACGCCTTGCCGTAGTTATCGACGTTCGCGGTGGTGAGTTCTTTGGCGAGCTGAATGAACACCTGGCATCACTGCGGTCTCGTAGCATCAACCTGCGCCTGCTATTTCTCGAGGCCACCGATTCGGCACTGGTAAAGCGTTTTGAATCGGTTCGTCGCCCGCACCCGCTTCAAGGAAACGGAACGATTCTGGACGGCATCGCCGAAGAGCGAGTTCGCCTTTTGAGTCTGCGCGAATCTGCCGACGTGATCATCGATACCAGCGAACTCAACGTTCACCAGCTCTCAAACAAGATTGCCGACGGCTTCTCACTTGAGCAAGGTCGCAAGCTGCAGATCACCGTCATGTCCTTTGGCTTCAAATACGGATTACCAACCGATGCCGACTTGGTAGCTGACATGCGCTTCCTACCGAACCCGTTCTGGCAAGAGGCGCTTCGCCCGTTCACCGGTGAAGACCAGCAGGTCAGCGATTTTGTGCTCAGCCAAGCGGGCGCACAGGAATTTGTGACTAACTACTTAAACGCTTTGAAGCCAGTACTTCGTGGCTATCTAAATGAGAACAAACGATACGCAACCGTCGCAATTGGTTGCACCGGGGGAAAGCACCGCTCGGTTGCCGTTTCAAAGCTGATTGCTGCGGAACTAGGCAAACTGGACGATGTTGCAATAAGTATCAAGCATCGCGACTTGGGCAAGGAATAGAGGAACAGATGGCACTAACGGCAGATCTCAAGGATGAGCTCGCCCGCATTGATATCAACAAGAATGCGGTACGAGTTGCTGAACTATCAACGATTTTGCGTTTCTCGGGTGGCCTGCACCTAATCTCGGGCAAGGTTGCCGTTGAGGTTGAGCTAGACACCGCGCAACTCGCGCGTCGAGTGCGTAAAGATCTTGCCGAACTTTTCGGCATCGACAGCGAACTGGCAATCATCTCGGCCAGCGGAATTCGCAAGAGCAGCCGCTACCAGGTGCGCGTCATCAAACAAGGCGACGTACTAGCTCGCCAGACCGGCCTACTTGATTCACGTGGCCGCCCAGTTCGTGGCCTGCCCGCAAACTTGGTTTCTGGTTCTATTCCTGAGGCTCAGGCAGTTTGGCGTGGCGCATTCTTGGCTCACGGTTCACTTACCGACCCTGGACGCTCGGCCGCCCTTGAGGTAACCGCTCCTGGAAACGAAGCGGCAATGGCTCTGGTTGGTGTTGCCCGCCGACTTGGTGTTACCGCTAAGGCCCGCGAGGTTCGCGGCGTCTACCGCGTAGTAATCCGCGAGGGCGAGGCAATCGCCACCATGCTTACCCAGATGGGAGCCCACACTCAGGTGCTGCGCTGGGAGGAAATGCGTCTTCGCCGCGAGGTTCGCGCCACAGCAAACCGCCTGGCCAACTTCGACGATGCCAACCTGCGCCGTTCTGCTCAGGCTGCGGTAGCCGCCGGTGCTCGCGTAGAGCGCGCCCTGGAAATCCTTGGCCCAGAGATCCCGGAGCACCTGCTTTATGCGGGTCAGCTGCGCCTCAAGCACAAGCAGGCCAGCCTGGATGAGCTTGGCCACCTGGCCGAGCCAGCAATGACCAAAGACGCAATCGCCGGCCGAATTCGCCGCCTCTTGGCCATGGCCGACAAGCGTGCCGAAGAGCTTGGCATTCCGGCAACAGACGCCTTCCTACCCGAAGATTTGGACGAATAACCCACCGAATCGGCAATAAATCGATGTTTTTCAGAGTTAGTCTTTACACACCCCAAAAAGGAGCAAATCATGAGCAAGTACACCCTTCCTGAGCTGTCATACGACTACGCAGCCCTAGAGCCAAGCATTTCGGCCCGAATTATGGAACTGCACCACTCAAAGCACCACGCAGCCTACGTTGCCGGCGCAAATGCCACCCTTGACCTGCTTGAAGAGGCCCGTGCCAAGAATGACTTCACCTGGGTCAACAAGCTGCAGAAGGACCTTGCTTTCCACCTTGGCGGCCACGTAAACCACTCGATTTTCTGGAACAACTTGGCTCCAGCCAACACCGATAGACCACAGGGCGAACTGGCCGCGGCGATCAACGAGAACTTTGGCTCATTTGAGGCCTTCCAGGCCCACTTCAACGCCGCCGCAATGGGTATTCAGGGCTCTGGCTGGGCATTCCTAGCCTGGGACACCCTGGGCAAGCGCCTAATCATTGAGCATCTATACGACCAGCAGGGCAACGTGGTGCCGGCCAGCATCCCGCTTTTGATGCTGGACATGTGGGAGCACGCCTTCTACCTGGACTACCAGAACGTAAAGGGCGACTACGTAAAGGCCTTCTGGAACATCATTAATTGGGCCGATATCCAGGCTCGCTTTGAGGCTGCTCAAAGCAAAACAGGCGGGCTACTGCTAGTCTGATAACGGTTTTTCCACCCAACGACGCGTGGCAATTGCACTAAAAACACCCCAAAAAATGCGTCGTTTTGCGACGCCCTAATCCCTTGGAGATCTAAGTGGCTACTCGTGTTGGAATTAACGGCTTTGGCCGTATTGGTCGTAACTACCTTCGTGCTGCACTTGCAAAAGGCACCGAACTAGAGATCGTTGCAGTAAACGACCTAAGTGACCCAAAGTCACTTGCTCACCTTCTTAAGTACGACTCAGTAACCGGTCGCCTTCCTCAGGAAGTTACCGTTGATGGCCAGAACATCATCGTTGGTGGACAGGTAATCAAGGTTCTTGCAGAGCGCGATCCAGCAAACCTTGGCTGGGGAGACCTAGGCGTTGACATCGTTATCGAGTCAACCGGTCGTTTCACCGATGCAGAAGCAGCAAGCGCACACATCAAGGCTGGCGCTAAGAAGGTTCTAATTTCAGCTCCTGCAACCGGCGATGCCGAGACCTTCGTTATCGGTGTGAACGAGCACCTATACGACAACGAGAAGCACCACATCATCTCGAACGCATCGTGCACCACAAACTGCTTGGCTCCATTCGCCAAGGTTTTCAACGACAAGTTTGGAATTGAAAACGGTTTGATGACCACAGTTCACGCTTACACCGCAGACCAGAACCTTCAGGATGGTCCACACGGAGACCTTCGTCGTGCGCGTGCAGCAGCAATCAACATCGTTCCTTCATCAACGGGTGCTGCAAAGGCTATTGGCCTAGTTCTTCCAGAACTAAAGGGCAAGCTTGACGGTTACGCACTTCGCGTTCCAGTTCCAACCGGTTCGATCACCGATCTAACTTTGGTTTCAAAGACCGATGTAACCGTTGAAGAGATCAAGGCTGCTTACAAGGCTGCTTCAGAGTCTGGCCCAATGGTTGGCATCTTGAAGTACACCGAAGACGAGATCGTTTCAAGCGACATCGTTACCGACCCACACTCATCAATTGTTGATGCAGGTTTGATCAAGGTAATCGGACGCACTGTAAAGATCAGCTCTTGGTACGACAACGAGTGGGGTTACTCAAACCGTTTGGTTGAGCTAACCGAGCTTGTAGCAAGCAAGCTTAAGTAATCCACTTCTTCTAACCGATAGAGCCAAATGCGTAAACTCTCCGACCTGCCAAGTCTTGACGGAAAGCGGGTAGTAATCCGCTGCGACCTGAACGTTCCACTTGATGGAACCCGCATCACTGATGATGGTCGCATCGTTGCATCCGTTCCAACCATCAAGTACCTGGTAGATCAGGGCGCCAAGGTTGTAGTAATTTCACACCTTGGTCGCCCGGAGGGTGCACCAGATGCAAAGTACTCACTTGAGCCAGCGGCAACGCGCTTGGGCGAACTTCTTGGTCAGCCAGTTTTCTTTGCCACCGATACCGTTGGCAGCGAAGCACAGGGTGCGGTAAAGGCTTTGGCTCGCGGCGGGGTAGTAGTTCTTGAAAACCTGCGCTTCAACGCTGGCGAGACCAGCAAGGATGCAGCTGAGCGTGAGGCCTTTGCTGCAAAGCTTGCCGAGTTCGGCGACTTCTTTATCAGCGATGGCTTCGGTGTTGTTCACCGCAAGCAGGCATCGGTGTATGAATTGGCAAAGGCTTTGCCATCGGCATGTGGTCTGTTGATTGAGAAAGAACTAGAAGTTCTTACTCGCTTGACCAGCACTCCTGATCGTCCATACGCAGTTGTGCTTGGCGGTTCAAAGGTTTCCGACAAGCTCGGCGTGATTGATCACCTGCTTCCAACAGTGAACAAGCTTCTTGTTGGTGGCGGAATGGTTTTCACTTTCCTTGCTGCACAGGGTCACAAGGTTGGCGCCTCGCTTCTTGAGGTTGACCAGATTGACACCTGCAAGGAATACCTAAAGCGCGCGGCTGAACTTGGCGTAGAAGTAATTCTGCCAACCGATATCGTTGTGGCTTCAAAGTTTGGTGCCGATGCAGAAGTTGCGGTTACAGCGGCTGACGCAATTGAGTCATCACCTTTTGGTGCCACCGGACTTGGTTTGGACATTGGCCCAGAGTCTGCGGCGTGTTTTGCTGCAGAGATCGCGTCTGCAAAGACTGTTTTCTGGAACGGCCCGATGGGTGTATTTGAAATCGATAAGTTCGCTAACGGAACTCGCGCGGTTGCACAGGCACTTACACAGGTCGACGGCCTTAGCGTCGTTGGTGGCGGAGACTCAGCTGCGGCTGTTCGCATTCTTGGTTTCGAAGACAACCAGTTTGGTCACATCTCAACCGGTGGTGGCGCAAGCCTTGAGTTCCTAGAGGGCAAGACACTTCCTGGTCTCGACATTCTGGGCTAGAAATCCTGAACTAATTTTCACAAACAATCAGAGGACAAAGAAGATGGCACGTACTCCACTAATCGCCGGTAACTGGAAGATGAACCTTGATCACCAGCAGGCAATTGCATTGGTGCAAAAGCTTTCTTGGACTCTGCGCGATGCAGCCCACGACTACAAGAACTGCGAAGTTGTTGTGTTCCCGCCTTTCACCGATATCCGCAGCGTGCAAACACTTATGGATGCCGACAAGCTGGAACTTGGCCTTGGTGCACAGGACCTATCGAAGTTTGATTCAGGTGCGTACACCGGCGAAGTATCGGGTGCATTCCTGAAGAAGCTTGAAGTCAAGTACGTTTTGATTGGCCACAGCGAACGTCGCCAGTACCACAGCGAAAACGATGAAACCGTTCAGGCAAAGACTGCAGCTGCATTCCGTCACGGCATCGTTCCAGTCATTTGCGTAGGCGAGACTCTTGAAGAGCTTGAGTCAGAAGGTCAAAGCGCAGTTCCTGTGCGCCAGACCCTGGCTGCTCTTGCCGGCCACGACAAGTTGGGCGACTTCGTGATTGCTTACGAGCCGGTTTGGGCAATTGGTACCGGCAAAGTGGCCACCCCAGAAGAGGCAGCAGCCGTTTGCGGCAAGATCCGCGAGGCCATTGCGGCCGAACACGGGCCAGAAATCGCCGACGCCACCCGCATTCTTTACGGTGGTTCGGTCAAGGCCAACAATGTGGCTGGATTCCTTCGTAGCAACGAAGTAGACGGTGTTTTGGTTGGTGGAGCCAGCCTGGATGCCGAGGAGTTCAGCGGTATTGCTCGTTTCCAGAAGCACATCGCTCTATAATTTCGTAGAACCCTAATTTAAAGGACTTATAACCATGGCAGCGCTACAGATCGCACTTCACGTGCTACTAGCAATCACCAGCCTTTTGCTGACCCTAATGATCTTGCTTCACAAGGGTCGCGGTGGCGGTCTTTCTGACATGTTCGGTGGCGGCGTTAGCAGCACCATGGCTTCATCTGGTGTGGCTGAGCGCAACCTGAATCGAATCACCATCATTCTTGGTGTGGTTTGGGTAGTAGTAATCATCACCCTTGGTCTTTTCAACCGCTTTAACCTAGTTGGCTAATTAACAATCATGAGCACCGGGGGATCAGCAATACGAGGTTCGCGCGTTGGCGCGGGCCCAATGGGCGAACAGGATCGCGGCTTCAAAGCTGAGCGAATCACTGTTAGCTATTACTGCTCTGCCGGTCACGAGTACAGCCCTCAGTACGCAGCAAATGTAGATGCTGCCGAAATCCCTGAACTCATTGACTGCCCAAACTGTGGTTTGCCAGCTGGTCAAGACAAAGCCAATCCGCCAATCGTTCACAAGCACGAGCCATACAAGACTCACCTTGCTTATGTAAAAGAACGTCGTACCGCAGCCGAAGCTAAAGAACTTCTAGAAGAGGCAGTTGCCGCGGTTCGTGAGCGTCGCATTCGTCTTGCCGAGGAAGCCAAAATTGCCGCTAAGGAAGCAGCAAAGGCTGCAACCAAGAAGGCAAGCGCTGCTGCCAAGGCAGCAGCAAAGCCGGCCGTTAAGCCAGCGGTTAAGGCTGAGGTTAAAGAAGTAAAGAAGACCCCGGCTAAAGCTGCCGCAAAACCTTTAGCACAAGCAACTACCAAGGCAGTTTCAAAACCAGCTGCCAAAGCTGCGGCAAAGCCGGCCGCAAAGGCCACTGCCAAGCCAGCTAAAAAGAAGTAAATAAACTCTTAGCAACCAAAAACTTTGGTGCCTGCGGTTGAATCAATAAACCACTGAGTAAGAATCTTGCCGTGCACGCGGCCAACTGGTAGATCTTCAGGTGTATCACCCATCGCAACAAAAACTGCATCCTGCTTATCTGCACCGGCAACCACAAACCAAACTTCGTCGGCCGAATTGAGCGCCTCATAGGTGAAAGACAA
Source organism: Microbacteriaceae bacterium (assembly GCA_947454285.1). Classification (GTDB taxonomy): domain Bacteria; phylum Actinomycetota; class Actinomycetes; order Actinomycetales; family Microbacteriaceae; genus Rhodoluna. Next base: position 8,101 of record CANGJO010000007.1, read on the forward strand.
TCGCTGTGGCGGTGGTTTTGGTGAATCATCTTCGGCAATAATCCACAGTCCAGTTTCCGGAAGCGGCTTACCAGGGAACAGGCTGGCGATGTGACCATCCGGCCCCATACCCAACAACACAACATCAAAGTGAGGATTCACGGTTTCAACGTGAGCAGCGAATTCTGTTACGGCTTGCTGAAGTTCTTGGCCGCTGTCTGCTGCGGGAAATTCATGAACTTTTGAGTCGTCTAGTTTCAGGTTCTTTAGCAAAGCATTCTTTGCCTGAAGTGCATTTCTGTCTGCGCTATCGGCTGCAACGAATCGCTCGTCGCCCCACCAAAAATTGACTCGAGTGAAGTCGATATCGGTGTGTGCCGGGTTTGCCCAGAGAGAGGCCAGGGTGGCGATGCCAACTGTGCCACCGGTAAGTACTAGGTGAACCTCATCCTTAGCGGCAAGCAGCGATGCCAGCTTCTCAATTAGTTTTGCCGCGGTGTTGTCGGCAACCGAATCGATATCGCTAAAGCGATTTACAACCGTCTTGCTCAATTACTTCTTCTTCGCTGCGGCACCAAAGCTCTTGGTGATCACTTCGCCGAATAGGTCATCCGGGTCAAGACGACGCAGGTCTTCACTCAAACAATCACGCAGACTTCGGCGAGGAAGGGAAATCTCGCGAGTTGGTTGGGATGGCTGAATCAAAACGGCCTTGTCCAGAATGTCTCGGTTGATCTCAACATCACCAGACTTACGAATCAACTTGATGCTCTTGATTACGTTTACGGATTTCGCCGGGGTAGTACGCACAATCTTGACTTTGATCTTGAGTTTGAGTTCCAACCAAGCGGCCAACAGATCAACACTCGGCGAATCGGTTGAGCCAACAATCTCGGCCCCAAGCACCTTGTCGTATGGCGGCTGGTCAAGCATGGTTGCCAACTGAGTGCGCAGCACGGTCAAGCGGGTCCAGGCAAAGTCACTGTCACCCGGTTCGTAGGTCTTGGCTAGGTTTCTGAAGTGAGCACGTGCGTCTTTTTGACTTAGAGCGTCAGTAATGCGGCGGGTAGCAATGCGACCAATAGCAGACTGAGCAGCATTCTTTGGCGCTTCGCCTGGCCACCAGGCAACAACCGGTGCATCCGGCAAAAGCAAACCGGTGACCAAACTCTCTGGATCACTTGCTGCTTCACCGTAGGCACGAAGCACGATTACCTCTGAAGCACCAGCGTCGCCACCAACACGAATCTGAGCATCAAGCTTTGCGTTCTTCTTGCTGGTGCTGTTGTCATCAGCCAACACGATGATGCGGCAAGGGTGCTCGCGCGAAGCGTCGTTAGCTGCCTTGATGGCAGGCTCAATACCTTTAAAGTCAGTTTCGATAACCAAGGTCAGCACACGGCCGAGCGCAACTACGCCGCCCTGTTCACGAATCTGAACGATGCGCTTTGAAACCTTGCTGATGGTGGTGTTTTCAAGATCGATGATCACGGAATTCTCCATTCACGGCCATCGCGGGCCATCATTTCGTCAGCTGAGCTAGGGCCCCAAGTTCCCGGACGGTACTGCTCAGGCTTGCCCTTCTTTTCCCAGAAGCTCACAATTGGGTCAAGGATCTTCCAAGAAAGTTCAACCTCTTCGTGGCGCGGGAATAGCGGTGGGTCACCAAGAAGCACGTCAAGAATCAGACGCTCGTATGCCTCTGGGCTGGCCTCGGTAAACGCGTGTCCGTAACCAAAATCCATAGTCACATCGCGAACCTGCATGCCAACACCAGGAACCTTTGATCCAAAGCGAATCGTGATGCCTTCGTCTGGCTGCACGCGAATCACAAGTGCATTCTGACCAAGTGCGCTGGTCTGGCTCTCGGCAAACAACTGCTGCGGTGCACGCTTGAATACCACTGCTATTTCAGTAACGCGGCGACCAAGACGCTTACCGGCGCGAAGGTAGAAAGGAACTCCTGCCCAGCGACGAGTGTTGATGTCTAGACGCATAGCTGCGTAGGTTTCCGAAACAGACTTAGGGTTCATTCCATCTTCGTCAAGGAAACCGGTCACCTGTTCGCCACCCTGCCAACCACCGGCGTATTGACCGCGTGCGGTGTGCTTTGCCAAGTCCTTTGGCACGCGAACCGCAGAAAGAACCTTTTCCTTTTCGGCGCGCAAGTCTGCTGCATCAAAAGAAACCGGCTCTTCCATTGCAGTAAGTGCAAGCAACTGAAGCAAGTGGTTTTGGATTACGTCACGAGCGGCACCAATGCCGTCGTAGTAACCAGCGCGGCCGCCAACACCAATGTCCTCGGCCATGGTGATCTGCACGTGGTCAATGTAGTTAGAGTTCCAAAGCGGCTCAAACAACATGTTGGCAAAACGCAAGGCAAGAATGTTCTGAACGGTTTCTTTACCAAGGTAGTGATCAATCCGGAAGACAGAATCCGGTGGGAACACCGATTCAACAACGTCGTTGAGCTCACGCGAAGACTCAAGGTTGTGACCAAAAGGCTTTTCGATAACCACGCGACGGAATTCATCTGGCTGAGCATCGGCAAGACCAGAGCGCTTTAGCTGCTGACAAACCTGAGCAAATGCCTTTGGTGGAATCGAAAGATAGAAGGCGTGATTTCCGTTGGTGCCAACCTTGGCATCAAGTTCATCGATGGTTGCCTTTAGGCGATCAAAAGCCGCATCGTCATCGAACTCACCGGAAACAAATCGAATGTTCTCTGATAGTTGCTTCCAAACAGCTTCGTTCCAAGGAGTGCGGGCGTACTGCTTGACTGCCTCTTTCACTACCTTGCCGAAGTCCTGGTTCTTCCAGTCGCGACGAGCGAAACCAACCAAAGAGAATCCAGCTGGCAGCAAGCCACGGTTAGCAAGGTCGTAAACCGCAGGCATCAACTTTTTGCGAGACAAATCACCGGTGACTCCAAAGATCACCAAACTGCTTGGGCCGGCGATGCGGTTTAAGCGGCGGTCATCGGGATCGCGCAGCGGGTTGTTGTTCGCCGAAATTTTGCTCATAAAGATTGCGTCTTTCTAGATTGCGTTCTTAATTGCGGCAATACCTACCTTGGCCTCGGCCAAGGTAAGAGTAAGTACCGGACGACCAAGTGCACCAAGCACCTTTGCATCGCCGGCTGCCTGAGAAGCGATTAGCTCACCAAAGGTAAAGTCGCGTCCCGGTACAGCAATGTCTTGCTTAGCCTGCGAAACAATCTGCAGGTAAACGCCCTGACGAGGTCCACCCTTGTGGTACTGACCGGTTGAGTGCAAGAAACGCGGAGCCCAACCAAAAGTAACCGGACGACGAGTCTTGTTAGCAAATACGTCACGCAACTCGGCTGCCTCTGGCACAGATGTGCGGTCTAGGTAAGCATGAATCGATAGATAACCTTCGTCGTCATCAAGCTGCGCAAGCAGTGCCTTTATTGAATCAGCTACTGAGGTTCCAGAAATCTGCAGCTCAGTCGCGCGAACCTCAACGTTTGAATCGGTAAACAGGGGAGCAATCACTGCGTCGCGCTGCTCTAGCATTCCGCGTGCGGCAATCTTTGCTGATTCAACGTCTGGCTGGTCAAACGGGTTGATGCCAATTAGACGACTAGCAACTACGGTTGCGTATTCCCAAAGGATGAACTGAGCGCCAAGTGAACCAGACACCGATACCGCGTCGCCGGCGACAGGCTTTGCGTCGGCCTGAACGTGAACTGCAAGCAAGTCTGCAAGACCTGAGTGAAGCTCTGCGCTCTTTGGATCAAGCACAACCGGCAGCACACCCTTTGACTGCTTACCGGTTGACTCGGCAATTAGCTGTTCGGCCCAGTCGCCGAAACCAACTATCGGTGTACCATCGGCAACCACGCCAATCTTGTCGCGGTTACCCATTTCGCCCGGAGTGCGAGCAAAAGCGGCACCCAAAATCAAACCTGGGTTCTCGGCAGAATCGTTAGCCAAAACTGCAGAAGCATCCTGTGCGTCTTTTAGCAAACCAGAGATGTCGGCGCCAGCAAGTCCCGATGGAACTATTCCGAATGCGGTAAGCGCTGAGTAACGTCCACCAACTGTTGGGTCCGCGTTGAATACGCGGTAGCCGTCTGCCTTGGCAGCAGCTTCCATTGGCGAACCAGGATCAGTGACAACCACGATGCGATCGGTCTTATCGATGCCGGCATCGGTGAACGCCTTTTCGAAGATGCGCTTCTGTGAATCTGTTTCAACGGTTGAACCCGATTTTGAAGAAACGATGATTGCAGTCTTGTTTAGATCGCCAGCAAGTGCGGCGCCAACCTGATCTGCGTTGGTTGAGTCAAGCACAACCAAATCAACACCTGCGGTGCGAGTGATTACCTCAGGAGCCAAAGAAGATCCGCCCATGCCGCAAAGCACGAAGCGAGTCACGCCCTTGTCGTTGAATTCCTTCTTGAGTGCAAGAACTGATTCAACCAGGGAAGCAGAATCGAAAGCAGAGTTAACCCAACCCAAGCGAATTGAAGATTCTGATTCGGCTTCCTTACCCCAGAGGGTGAAGTCCTTTGCAGCGATTCGGCTGGCAACCTTGTCGGCTACTAGTTCATCGATTGAGTTGGCAACCGCGGCTGCCGCAGTTCCCGCTACTACAACCTTTAGCGACATTAGTTAGCCGCCTTCAAAGCGGTGTCAACGGTGTCAACAAGCTCGCCCCAAGAAACGATGAACTTCTCAACGCCTTCGTCTTCAAGCAGCTGCGTTGCATCGTCAAGTGAAACTCCGGCTGCAGCAACGGCGGCTAGAACTTCGCGTGCTGAGTCGTAGTTGTTGGTGATTGATGCGGCTGGCACAACGCCGTGATCGTAAACAGCTTCCATGGTCTTTTCCGGCATGGTATTTACCAACTGCGGAGCAACTAGCTCAGTCACGTAAAGAGTGTCTGGAAGTGCAGGATCCTTAACACCGGTTGATGCCATCAGCGGACGCTGAACGTTCGCACCGGCAGCTGCCAACTCTGACCAATCAGAAGTTGCGAACTGCTGCTCAAACACTTCGTAAGCCAAACGAGCATTTGCAAGCGCTGCCTGGCTCTTTAGCTCTGGCTTTCCTGCGGCCTCAAGACGCTTGTCAATCTCAGTGTCAACGCGTGAAACGAAGAACGAAGCAACTGAGTGAATCTTAGAGATGTCGTGGCCGTTTGCTTTTGCCTGCTTTACACCTGCGATGTAAGCGGCAATAACTTCACGGTAACGAGCAAGAGAGAAAATCAAAGTCACATTAACGCTGATGCCCTCGGCGATAACAGCGGTGATTGCTGCAAGACCAGGCTTAGTGGCAGGAATCTTGATCATTACGTTTTCGCGGTTTACAGCGGCAAACAATTCCTTGGCCTGCTTGATGGTGCCAGCAGCATCGTTTGCAAGACCTGGTTCAACCTCGATAGATACGCGACCATCGAAACCGTTTGACGAAGCGTAAACCCCAGCGAAAATATCACAGGCATCAGCAACGTCCTTGGTGGTGATTGCAAAAATTGCAGAGGTTGCATCGGCGCCCGCGGAAGCAAGTTCGGCAACCTGTGACTGGTAGCCCTCACCCTTGGCCAGCGCGCCAGCAAAAATTGTTGGGTTGGTAGTCACACCAGAAACAGAACGGTTGGTGATTAGGTCCTTCAAGCTGCCAGATGTGATACGTGAACGTGACAAGTCGTCAAGCCAGATGCTGACGCCGTTTGCTGCTAGTTGAGCTAGTGGGTTTGCTGACATTGGTATTTCTCTTTTCTCTAGGCTCGACTGATTACAGTGCAGCGATGGTTGATTTTGCGGCTGAAACAACTGCTTCTGCAGTCATGCCAAATTCACGGTAAAGAGTCTTTGCATCTGCAGAGGCTCCGAAGTGCTCGATTGAAACGCTCTGACCGAATGGTCCAACGTACTTGTTCCAACCCAATGAAAGACCGGCTTCAACAGAGACCTTTGCCTTCACTGCGGCAGGAAGAACCTGCTCACGGTAGGCAGCAGGCTGCTCATCAAACCACTCAAGACAAGGAGCAGAGACAACACGAGTTGCAACTCCGGCAGCTTCAAGCTGCTGACGCGCAGCAACTGCAATCTCAACTTCAGAACCGGTAGCAATCAAAATTACTTCCGGCTTTCCGTTAGATGCTTCAAGAAGTGTGTATGCACCCTTTGCGGTGTTCTCGGCACCGGCGTATACCGAGCCGGTTTCGTCTGCCTCGCCGCGAGCGTAAACCGGAAGGTTCTGACGGCTAAGCGCTAAACCGGCTGGGCCCTGACGACGCTCAAGTACGGTCTTCCATGCGTAAGCAGTCTCATTGCCATCTGCAGGACGAACGATGTCCAGGTTTGGAATCGCGCGCAAGGTAGCAAGCTGTTCGATTGGTTGGTGAGTTGGACCGTCTTCGCCAAGTGCTACTGAGTCGTGAGTCCAAACAAAGATTGAAGGAACACCCATCAGTGCAGCAAGACGAACCGCTGGTCGCATGTAGTCGCTGAAGATCAAGAAGGTTCCACCGAATGCGCGCGTGTTTCCATGCAGAACGATTCCGTTAAGGATTGAACCCATTGCGTGTTCGCGAATACCAAAGTGAAGAACGCGACCAAACTTGTCGCCGCTCCACTCGTGGGTTGACCACTCAGCAGGAACGAATGACTTTGCACCAGAGATTGTGGTCATGTTTGAGTCGGCAAGGTCGGCCGATCCACCCCAAAGCTCTGGCATTACCTCGGCAATCGCGTTGATCACCTTTCCAGATGCAACGCGGGTAGATATTGAGCTACCGCTTTCAAACTTTGGAAGCGCAGCTTCTAGACCCGATGGGGCAGCGCCGGAGACAACGCGGTCTAGCAACTTCTTCTTATCTGGGTTTTCTGAAGCCCAAGCGTCGAAAGACGCTTCCCATGAAGCGCGAGCTTTGTCGGCGTGCGCCTGGTAACCGCGAGTGTGAGCAATCACTTCAGGTGCAACTTCAAAAGTCTTTTCTGGATCAAAGCCAAGAGCGCTCTTCAAACCGGCAAGTTCTTCGGCACCAAGTGCAGATCCGTGAATCTTTCCGGTGTTCTGCTTCTTTGGTGACGGCCAACCAATGATGGTACGCAAAGTAATCAGTGAAGGCTTATCGGTGACCGACTTTGCCTTTTCAATCGCAGCGTAAAGTTCGGCGATGTCTTCGACGTAGTTTCCGGTTTTCTTCCAGTCAACTACCTGAGTGTGCCAGCCGTATGACTCGTAACGCTTTGAAAGGTCTTCGGTGAAGGCAATGTTGGTGTCATCTTCGATTGAAATCTGGTTTGAGTCGTAGATCACAACAAGGTTGCCAAGCTTCTGGTGTCCGGCAAGTGACGCAGCCTCGGCGGTTACACCTTCTTGCATGTCACCGTCACCGGCAATCACGTAAACGAAGTGATCGAACGGCGACTGACCCTCAGGAGACTTTGGATCAAACAGCCCACGCTCAAAACGTGACGCGTAAGCAAAGCCGGTTGCCGAAGCAAGTCCCTGACCAAGCGGGCCGGTGGTGATTTCAACACCCTTGGTGTGACCGTACTCCGGGTGACCAGGAGTTGCTGAACCCCAAGTGCGCAGTGCCTTAAGGTCATCTAGCTCCAAGCCGTAGCCGTGCAGGTACAACTGGTTGTAAATAGTTAGCGAGCTGTGGCCCACAGAAAGAATGAAACGGTCGCGACCCAACCAGCGGTCGTCTGATGGATCGTGACGCATAACTTTGTTGAACAAAAGATATGCAACCGGAGCCAGGCTGATTGCTGTGCCCGGGTGACCATTGCCAACTTTCTCAACGGCGTCTGCAGCCAAGATACGAGCGGTATCTACCGCTTTTGAGTCCAATTCGGTCCACTGAAGTGCTGACAAGGGATTCTCCTCTGAATTAATAGCGTTATTACAAGAGTTATGTTTTGTTATGGCTTCATTGCCGCTATAACGGTGAATTGAAAGGCTAGAACATCCCTGCTGGCCAGATTCCGTATGGGTACGAGTCTACACGCCAAGGGTTTTGCCCAAGGTAGCGAATCGACGGTTCACGAGCATTTAGACTTGTTCAAGATGGCAAATCAGACCAAAACCCTAGAAACCCAAGGCTCGACAGCGGCCAAGGCTGGTTTTGGCGTAAAAGCTAGGGGATACCTGGCCCTGACCAAGCCTCGAGTCGTTGAATTACTGCTAATCACCACCCTGCCGACCATGATTTTGGCCCAAAATGGCCTTCCTGACCTCTGGCTTGTGCTGGCAACCCTTATCGGTGGTGCTTTTAGCGCTGGATCGGCGAATGCATTTAATTGCGTTTACGACACCGATATCGACAAGCTCATGGGCCGCACCAAGAACCGCCCGCTAGTAACCGGTGTGCTTACCGGTCGCGAGGCCGTGGTTTTCTCGACTTTGCTGGGGCTGATCTCAGTGGTTTGGCTGGGGCTGCTGGTCAATTGGTTGGCTTCGTTGATTTCCTTGGCGGCGCTGCTGTTTTACGTACTTATTTACACAATGGTGCTCAAGCGTCGCACCCCACAAAACATTGTTTGGGGAGGAGCGGCCGGGGCAGCACCGGTATTGATTGGTTGGGCTGCGGTTACCGGTGAAGTCTCGGCTGCGGCCTGGGTGCTGTTCGTTGTGATCTTCTTGTGGACTCCGCCGCACTATTGGCCGTTGGCAGTCAAGTATCGTGCCGACTACGAATTGGCAAAGGTACCGATGCTTCCGGTGGTTCGATCAACTAAAACCGTGGTTCAGCAAATTTTGATTTACGCGTGGGCGGTTGCTGCGGCAACTTTGCTGTTGATTCCGATTGCCAACATGGGATGGATTTACTCTTTGACTGCAATTGCAACCAGCGCGTGGTTCCTGATTTCGGCGCATCGCCTATACCGAGAGGGACAAACTGGCGAACTAGCAAAGCCTATGAATTTGTTCCACCTGTCGAACCTTTATTTGACTGCACTTTTTATTTCAATTGCCCTCGATGTGATCCTGCACATCGCGTTTTAAGTTTTTAGTTCTTAACTTTTATCTCTTCAAGTCTTTTTAGAGATTCTTCACGCTCAATCGAGTGATCAACAATTGGTGCCGGATAACCATTGGCTAATCCGTCAACCCACAACCAAGGCTCGTGAACGTCTTTGCCTTCAATGTGCGCTAGCTCAGGAACAAATTTGCGCACGAAGTTACCATCCGGGTCAAACTTGTAGCCCTGCATGATCGGATTGAAAATTCGATAGTAAGGACTGGCATCGGTTCCGCAACCGGCAGTCCACTGCCAGCCATGTGCGTTAGATGCGGGATCAAAATCGGTAAGGTTTTCTTCAAACCACTGCGCACCAAGTTGCCACTCAAGGTGCAAGTCCTTGACTAGGAACGATGCAACGATCATGCGCACTCGATTGTGCACCCACCCGGTAGTTAACAACTGACGCATTCCGGCATCAACCATTGGAAAGCCGGTGTTGCCTGTCTTCCAGGCTTCAAACTTTTTCTCGGCAGTTTTGCCAGAGTCGTATCGCATAGATTTGAATCGCGGCTCGTAATACTCGTTTGTCGTGTCCGGGTTATGCAACAAAACGTCTGCGTAAAATTCTCGCCAGGCAATTTCTTTGCGATAAACGTTGTGTCCATCGCTGTCGGAAAGCTCCGCTAACAGAGTCCGCGGGTGGATTTCACCAAATGCAAGTGCGTGACTTAGGTGTGATGTGCCACTGAGGTCGGCGCGATTACGTAGTTCGTCGTAATTGAAAAGTGCACGTTGTTTAAATCGCTCCCAAGTGCGAAGAGCGTAGGCCTCACCAGCCTTGATGGGGAATGGCGCCTCCTTGGTTGGAACAGGTTTTCCCTGGCACTGAATTGGCTCAAACCACTCAAAACCCTTGTGCAGCTTGACCGGGGCAGACCAACCGGCCTTGAACCAGTTGTTGAAGAACGGCGTGTAGACGCGGTAAGGAGTGCCATCTGGCTTTCGCACGGTTCCTGGTGCAACTGCGTAATAGCTGTCGTCTAACTGAAGGAAGATGTCATGCTTTTTGAGCTCAAGGCCAACGGCGTTTTGATCCGCGATTCCATCGGGGTCAAATGCACGCGTGGCGTGAACAAATTTTGCACCGGCAGCAAGCGCTGTCTGCGATACAGAATTTGGGACCTCGCCGTGCTGTATAACCAACTTGCGATCCATTGAAGCGCCAAGCGAATCAAGCGATGCATGTAGCGACCACTGGCGTGCGCCGCTCAGCGCTTCAAACTTTTTTAAGTTAACCGCGTATAGACCACATACCTTCTTGTCGCCATCGGCAATCGCGCCATCGATTGCCGCATTGAGCGCAACGTTGTCTTGTAGGCGTAGATCGCGTCTAAACCAAAAGACTCTAGCCATTTTGATTTCCAGGATTCTTGCCGCGAATTGCTAGCCACTGCAAAGTCAGCAGCGCACACAACACAGATGCACCAAGCATGTGCAACGCAACTAAGCCAGCAGGAACACCAAGCCGTGCCTGTGCGATTCCGATAATTGCCTGCGCAATAGTGGTGACCAGCAGCCACGCAGAAACCTTCAACTGATAGCTGCGCTCTAAACCAGCCTTGTCTCGCTTAGAAAGCAAACCCAACTGAATAATTGCTAGCAACAGCAAAATGTAGGCAGGGTAGCTGTGCAGGTGTTGCCAAAGTTCAAGATCAAGACCGTTGCGCACGCTTTGTGCATCACCCGAGTGTGGGCCTGCGCCGGTAACCAGAACACCAATCAGAACCGCAATTGCGCCGACGATAGATATCGGTGTTGCGGTTTTATAAATACCTTGTGAAACAACGATGTGCTTTGGTGGCAGCACGCGAAATACCAATAGGGCAGCGGTGACAATCATGAAGCCGCTCAAAACAAAGTGTGCACCCACTAGCCACGGGTTCAACTTGGTAAGCACGGTGAAGCCACCAAGAATTGCCTGAGCAGGAATTCCAAGACCAAGAATCAGCGCCGGTGCAAAAAGTCCGGTGCGCAACTTTTTGCCGAGAGCCAGAATGGTAACAAAGGTTAATAGCGCAATCACTGCCAGCACAAAAGTCAGTAGGCGATTGGCGAACTCGATTACGCCGTGGATTCCCATTTCCGGCACGGTCACTAGTGAATCGGCGGTGCATTTAGGCCAGGTTGGGCAGCCCAAGCCGGAGCCAGTTAGTCGAACCACGCCACCGGTAACCACAATCAGAATCTGGCTAACCAGCGAAGCCCAAGCGTAAAGCGGAATGCGGGCGCTAGAGAGAATTGGCCAATTGCGGACCTTGTTGATCAAGTGGGCGACCTTTCTGGGCACGAGGGCTGACAAATCAGACCTCGCAGAAGTAAACTTTAGGAAGTCTCGAGTTATTTCGACTCAATCTGCATCCTCAAGGCAATCTTTACACAGGCTTAAAGGCCTGCGGTCAGGCTTGCGGGAATGCGAAGCGCCCATGGGCAGTTGAAATAAGAGATCCAGGCAGACCCAGATAACCACTGGACTCTGAAACCGAATACAGGAGGCCGGCTTTGTCCGACATCATCATTGAACGTCCCGAACTAGACAGCTTGGGAGTCTACGAATTTGGTTGGCACGATAAGGATGCCGCTGGCGAGTCCGCCAAGCGTGGCATCAACGAGGCCGTTGTAAAAAATATCTCAGATCTTAAGAGCGAGCCAGAGTGGATGCTGGAGCGCCGCCTAAAGGGCTTCGAATACTTTGGCAAGAAGCCAATGCCAAGCTGGGGCTCAGACCTCTCTGGAATTGACTTCGACAACATCAAATACTTTGTTCGTTCAACTGAGCGTCAGGCTACTAGCTGGGAAGACCTGCCAGATGACATCAAGAACACTTACGAAAAACTTGGTATCCCAGAGGCAGAGCGCAACCGTCTAGTTGCCGGTGTTGCTGCTCAGTACGAGTCTGAGGTTGTTTACCACCAGATCAACGAAGAGCTTGAGCGCCAGGGAGTTATCTTCCTTGACACCGATACCGCTCTTAAGGAACACCCGGAAATCTTCCAAGAGTACTTTGGCACCGTGATTCCTGCCGGTGACAACAAGTTTGCGGCGCTTAACACCGCTGTATGGTCTGGCGGATCTTTTGTTTACGTTCCAAAGGGCGTGCACGTAGAGATCCCACTTCAGGCTTACTTCCGAATCAACACAGAGAACATGGGTCAGTTCGAACGCACCTTGATCATTGCCGACGAGGGTTCATACGTTCACTACATCGAGGGATGCACTGCGCCAATTTACAACTCTGATTCATTGCACTCTGCCGTTGTGGAAATCATCATCAAGAAGAACGCTCGCGTTCGCTACACAACCATTCAGAACTGGTCAAACAACGTATATAACTTGGTAACCAAGCGTGCAATCGCACACGAGGGTGCAACCATGGAGTGGATCGACGGAAACATTGGTTCAAAGGTAACCATGAAGTACCCAGCGGTAATTCTTGCTGGTGAGCACGCTCGCGGCGAGACACTATCGGTGGCATTTGCCGGCGAAGGTCAGCACCAAGACGCAGGCGCGAAGATGATTCACCTTGCGCCTTACACCAGCTCATCGATTATTTCTAAGTCGATTGCACGTGGCGGTGGCCGCACCTCCTACCGCGGTGAGATCAAGGTGATGCCTGGTGCACATCACTCGGCGAACACAGTGCGCTGTGACGCATTGTTGGTTGACACAATTTCTAGATCAGATACCTACCCAGCCGTTGACGTTCGCGAAGACGACGTATCAATGGGTCACGAGGCAACTGTTTCACGCGTGAGCGAAGAGCAACTTTTCTACCTTCAGTCACGTGGCTTGCCAGAAGACGAAGCAATGGCAATGATCGTTCGCGGATTTATTGAACCAATCGCCAAAGAACTACCAATGGAATACGCACTCGAGTTGAACAAACTTATTGAGATGCAGATGGAAGGGGCTGTTGGTTAATGAGCTCAGCTACACAGACAGCCCAACACGGTCTGTCGGAGCACAGCCACGGCGCAGGCGTTCCGATTCAGACTCGCTACGAGCGACTTCGTTCAACTAACGTTGCAGATTTTCCACCGGTTTCACCGCGTGAAGAACAGTGGCGCTACCTAAGCGCAGACCGTCTTGCCGGGCTTGATGCCGACACTCTTGCCGAGTTCATCGGTGATCTTGCCGTAACCCACACCGATGGCGTGACCACCGCGTGGGTAGGCGAAGAGAACGCTGCCTTTGGTGGTGCCGGAATTCCTGAAGAGCGTCCAAGCGCTGCCGCTTGGGGTTCTGCAAAGCAGGCTTACTTGGTGACCGTGCCGGGCAACCAAAAGTCAGAGGTGCAGATCGCGCTTTCTTCTGAGAGCGCCGATCCAAGTGCGATTCATATCATCATCGAGGCAAAGCCTTTCTCCGAGGCAACAGTAATTCTTGATCACAAGGGTCACGCTGTGCTTGGAGAAAACGTTGAGATCATCGTTGGCGACGAAGCCCAACTAACCGTGATTTCAATTCAAGACTGGGACGATAAGAGCGTTCACGCATCAACTCAGATGGCACGACTTGGCAGAAACTCACGACTAAAGCACCTGGTAGTTAGCCTGGGCGGAAAAGTTGTGCGCGTTGCTAGTTCAACGGAGTTCACTCAGCCTGGCGGCGACACAGAGATGCTTGGCATGTACTTTGCCGATGCAGGTCAATACCTAGAGAACCGCCTATACGTTGACCACGCGGTTCCAAACTGCAAGTCTCGTGTCACTTATAAGGGCGCTCTGCAGGGCGACAAGGCACACACCGTTTGGGTTGGCGACGTTCTTATTCGCATGGCCGCCGAAGGCACCGATACCTACGAGCTAAACCGCAATTTATTACTTACCGATGGCGCACGTGCCGACTCTGTGCCAAATCTAGAAATCGAGACCGGCAAGATCGAAGGTGCGGGTCACGCATCAGCATCAGGTCGTTTTGATGACGAACAGCTTTTCTACTTACAGGCTAGAGGCATCACTGAGATTGAAGCGCGTCGTCTGGTGGTTCGTGGTTTCTTGAACGAAATCATTCAACAGATTGACAACGAAGAAATCAGAGAGCGTTTGTCAAACTCAATCGAAGCAGAGCTAGCAAGGAGCGGTTCATAATGGCGGTTCGCATTTGTGCTGTAGAAGACATTAAGCCTGGCAAGGCTATCCGCGTGAAGGTTGGCGATCTAGCAATCGCGATCGTGCGCACCAAGGCTGGAGACGTGAAGGCAATCGACGACAAGTGTTCACACGGTGAGATCTCGCTGAGCGAGGGCTTTGTTGATAACGAAACCATCGAATGCTGGGCACACGGCGCAAAGTTTTCATTGGCAACGGGAGAGGCATTGACCCTGCCAGCTTTTGAACCAGTTGCTGTCTACGAAGTTCTCATCGACAACGGTGACATCTTCCTGGAAATCGACGCAGAGTAATCCAACCAATTTTTATAGAAGACTTTAGAGAAAAGAAAATCATGGCAAAGCTAGAAATCAAGAACCTGCACGTGACTGTTGATACAGAGCAGGGCACCAAAGAGATTCTTAAGGGTGTTGACCTAGTGATCAACAGCGGCGAGAGCCACGCGATCATGGGCCCGAACGGTTCAGGCAAGTCAACCCTTGCCTACACAATCGCCGGTCACCCAAAGTACACAGTAACCAAGGGCGAGATCTTGCTTGACGGCGAAGACGTACTTGAGATGAGCGTTGACGAGCGTGCTCGCGCAGGTCTATTCCTGGCAATGCAGTACCCAGTTGAAATCCCGGGCGTATCGGTTTCTAACTTCTTGCGCACAGCGAAGACAGCAATTGAGGGCGAGGCACCGGCGCTACGTACTTGGATCAAGGACGTAAAGGGTGCAATGGACAACTTGAAGATGGATTCTTCGTTCACCGAGCGAAACGTCAACGAAGGTTTCTCTGGTGGTGAGAAGAAGCGTCACGAAATTCTGCAGCTTGAACTGTTGAAGCCAAAGATTGCCGTGCTTGACGAGACCGACTCAGGTCTAGACGTTGACGCACTGAAGATTGTTTCTGAAGGCGTGAACCGCGCCAAGCAGGAGAACGATTTTGGTTTGCTACTAATCACTCACTACACCCGAATCTTGAAGTACATCAAGCCTGACTACGTGCACGTATTCGTTGCCGGCAAGGTTGCCGAGCAGGGTGGCCCAGAACTTGCCGACCGCCTAGAGGCTGAAGGCTACGACCGCTACGTGCAGGCATAGTCTTGACAGCAACCGAACTAGATCCAACCCTCTATGACAAAGTCATCGAGGCATTGAAGGACGTAATTGATCCTGAAATCGGTGTGAACATCGTTGACCTTGGTCTGATCTACGGATTGCAGAAGTCTGAAGACGGCAACCTGCTAATCAACATGACTCTTACCTCGGCTGGCTGTCCACTTACCGACGTCCTTGAAGAGCAGACCGCGGAATCGCTAGACGGCGTGGTTGATGCGTTCCGAATCAACTGGGTTTGGATGCCGCCTTGGGGTCCAGAAAAAATTACCGAAGACGGTCGCGAACAAATGCGAGCTATCGGTTTTTCAATCTAATAAAAAATCCCCAGCCAATCGGCCGGGGATTTTTTATTGAAAACTAATTAGCCCTTGATCTTCTTTACGCCAGCCCAAGCAAGCGGAAGAAGTGCAGCAGCAGCAATTGCCTTTACTGCGTCCCAAACTAGGAACGGAGTCATGATGCCGGCTGCGATCGCTAGGTTTCCACCGGTTGCTACAGAAGCAAGAACTGGAATGCCGAAAGCGTAGATAACCAATGAACCAACTGCGTAGCTAACGAACATCTTCACAACGTTTGAGCTCCAGTTGCGCTCAGCCAACTTGCCAACCACGTAGGCAGCGGCAATGAAGCCGATTACGAAACCAAAGGTTGCGCCCAGAACTGCCTGCATACCAACTGCGTGTGAACCATCCTTTAGCGGAGCGAATACAGGTAGACCAACTACACCCAACACTGCGTATAGAGCCATTGAAAGCGCACCGCGTACTGAGCCTAGAGAAGCACCAACAAGTAGAACGACCAAAGTCTGGAAAGTAAATGGAACTGGTGAAGCAGGGATCGAAATCTGCGCTGCAACAGCAGTAAGTGCTGCGCCGGCAGCCACAAGTGCCACATCGGCAGCCTTGCTGCGAGGTACCACGCGGTCAACGATGGTGTTTCTAGTAATAGTCAGAACTGACATGTAACTCCTTGTGTTGAGGGGGAACAACCTTTTGGGCCTTAGTCGATTGTAGACTGAGTCTTTTGTTGGTCGCCCATAATTTGCGACAGATTTCAACACCGATATTTGGAGATTCCCATGATTAGCGTGCGCGACCTAGAGAT
>CANGJO010000008.1 GCA_947454285.1 Microbacteriaceae bacterium
GGCGTCGCACAGGGCCAACCAGACGACCTTAGGGTCTTCCCCAGCAGCCAGGGCGGCATCTGCGGTTTGGTCGCCCAGGGCGCCAAGAACTAGGTCTCTGGAGATTACTTGGGCGTAGGCCGTACCGAATTCATCGGTCATAAGTGCTTGGAACTGGCTAAGACGCATTCGCCTTAGCGGCTGGTGGCCAGGCTTGGGTCGTTGTCAGCTAGGAACGCAGCTGGAACCGTGTCCGGAATATAAGATTCCGGCACAAAACGAACAGTGTCCGGAATGTAGGACTGAAGGCCTTCGTTGGCAAAGGCTGCCTCTAGGTTTACACCTTCGACCAGAGCTAGACGGTCGCTAACCTCACGCATAATCACTGAGATAGGCACCTCTAGGGCCTCGGCAAGTGAGCCAAGGATCTCTGAAGAAGCCTCTTTCTGGCCACGTTCTACCTCGCTTAGGTAGCCCAAAGCTACGCTGGCGCGGCTGGCAACCTGACGCAGGGTCTGACCCTTTTGCAGACGGAAGTCGCGAAGCACATCACCAATTTCTTGACGGACTAGAACCACGTTGGCCTCCTAACTTCTTCTCACAGGTAATCTACCGGTTCGTTGTGACAAACATAAATCCAGCGGGCTGAATATTCCCTGAATGCCACATAGAAGATAACTGAATTATTGGGCCAGGCATTCCCCGAGGGCGTTGATTGCCTCGCTCACGGTGGCGGCTCGGATGGCCTCGCGACCACCAGAAAACTCGTGAGCGTATACCGCATCACCGATAGCGCCAGGTCCAGAAATCGCGATGTAAACCGTGCCCACCGCAACGCCATCTTGCGCATCCGGTCCGGCAACTCCGGTGGTTGCGATGCCGATTACTTGAGATTCATCGGTGTTGGATTTATTCGCCAACTTGGTGCGAACACCGGCGGCCATTTGCGCGGCTACTTCTGGATCTACTGCACCTTGATTTTCAAGCAGCGTGCGTGAGACTCCCAGCAGTTCGTGCTTAAGTGAAGTTTGGTAGGCAACGATAGAGCCAAGTAAAACATTTGATGCGCCAGGCACCGATACGAACTCGGCACTGAGCAATCCACCGGTTAGTGATTCTGCAATCGCGAGTTTAAAACCACGCGCCTCAAGAACTTTCAGAATCGCGGCGGCGGTCATTAGGAATTAATTCTTTGGCTGCGTGCTTTGCCGGCGGCGATCATGTATTGCAGACCGGTGTAAACGGTGCTTACCAGCACCACGATGGTGAGTGCTGACTCCAGGTTGATGTACCAAGGCGCAAAGACGAATTCAAGTGGTGAAGCCAGCGAACCAATTAGCACGCTTTGCAAGATTGTCTTGAGCTTGCCGCCCGATGACGCAGCAACAACCTCGCGCTGCACAACTACCAAGCGGTAAGCGGTGATGCCTAGTTCACGAACCAAGATCACGATGGTGACCCACCACGAGAATTCGCCAAGAATTGCCAGAGCAACAAGTGCACCACCAAGCAGTGCTTTGTCTGCGATTGGATCAAGAAGCTTGCCGAGGTTGGTGATTAGTCCACGCTTGCGAGCGATTGCGCCATCAACGCCATCGCTGATCATGATGACGATGAAAATTAGAACCGAGAACCAGCGAGCGGTTGAATCCTGTGGAATTGCAAACAGTGACCAGACGAAAAACGGAACGCAAAGAATGCGCGCCATGGTGATGATGTTTGGCAGGTTGAAAACCGATGCTGCTGACTTTTCAATCAAGTTAGTTTTTGCGGGCTTGTTTGAATTCGGCATTACTGACGACCCGTCAGTTTCCAGGCGTCTTCATCGCCGTCTTCGTCATCGCCAAAGCCATTGCCCCCGGAGATGATTGAACGGTCTACATTGTCGCGTGGAATGAAGTCTTCGAAATCACCGGCAGCCAGATTTGATGGGGTTGGCTCGGCATCGATAATTGCTGCGGCAGCGGCAACCGAAGGTGCAGTGTTGGCACCAGGTTCACCGCGAAGCTGAGCAAGGACGGTTGGTAGATCTTCTGGCTTGACCATTACGTCACGAGCCTTTGAACCCTCACTTGGACCAACGATGTTGCGTGACTCAAGCAGATCCATCAAACGACCCGCCTTGGCGAAACCAACTCGCAACTTGCGCTGCAGCATTGAGGTTGAACCAAACTGCGAGCTAATAATTAGCTCAGCGGCCTGTAGTAACACATCTAGGTCATCACCGATATCCGCGTCGACCATGTTCTTGGCAGCAACCGGCACGTCAACATCTTGACGGTATTCAGGCTCCATCTGCTGCTTCACGTGATCAACGATTCGCTGCAGCTCGCTCTCGGCAAGCCAAGCACCCTGAACACGCATTGGCTTGTTGGTTCCCATAGGTGAGAACAGCGCGTCACCCTGACCGATAAGTTTTTCGGCACCAGGCTGATCCAAAATCACGCGTGAGTCGGTGACCGAGGTAACCGAGAAGGCAAGGCGACTTGGAACGTTGGCCTTGATTAGACCGGTAACTACGTCAACCGAAGGACGCTGAGTAGCAAGCACCAGGTGGATACCAGAAGCACGAGCCAACTGAGTAATACGAACGATTGAGTCTTCAACATCGCGGGGTGCAACAATCATCAAGTCGGCAAGCTCGTCTACCACTACCAATAGATATGGGTATGGCTGCAACTTGCGTTGCGAACCCTCTGGAACTTTTACCTCACCGGCAACAACCGCACGGTTGAAATCATCGATGTGCTTGAACCCAAAACTCGCCAGGTCGTCGTAGCGCATGTCCATTTCTTTAACAACCCACTGCAAAGCCTCGGCAGCTTTTTTGGCGTTGGTAATGATTGGAGTAATTAGGTGAGGCACGCCCTGGTAGGCGGCAAGCTCAACGCGCTTAGGGTCAATCAAAACCATGCGCACTTCGGCAGGCTTAGCACGCATCAGGATTGACGTGATCATTGAGTTCACAAAGCTTGACTTACCCGCACCGGTTGCACCGGCAACCAAAAGGTGTGGCATCTTGGCTAGGTTGGCAATTACGTATCCACCCTCAACGTCTTTACCAATACCAATGGTTAGCGGGTGCGCGCTCTTGGCGGCAACGTCTGAGCGAAGCACGTCACCCAGTGAAACGGTCTCTCTATCGGTGTTTGGAATTTCAATACCGATAAGCGACTTGCCTGGAATTGGTGCCAGGATGCGAACTTCATTCGAGGCAACCGCGTAAGAAATGTTGCTAGCCAAACGAGTTACGGCCTCAACCTTTACGCCCGGCGCAAGTTCAACTTCGTAGCGTGTAACCGTTGGTCCGCGTGAGAAGCCAACCACGGCGGCCTCAACACCGAATTCCTTGAAGACGCTGGTGATTGAAGCAACCACCTGATCATTGGCAGCAGACTTGGCCTTTGGCGGAGTTCCCGGCGCCAAGATTGCCAGCGGTGGCAAAACGTAAGGGCGGTTTACCTTTGGCGCGGCCATCGCAGAAACCGGTGCAGAAACAGGCGCTGTCGCTGCTGGCGCAACCGGTGCAGCCGGTGGTGCAACGAAGTCGGCCTGCGGAATTGTGATTGGTGCGGTAGCGGTGGTGTCGACCACAGAAGTTGCATCAACAGAAGGAATGTTTAGCTGAGTGGTCTGCAGGTTGTCACCGAAAAGGCCATCAAGTGCGTCGTCGTCATCAGCCGGAACGATTGCGCTATCGAAAGCGTTGTCGTCGGCACCCTTACCGCGGCGCCACCATGGAACTTTGGTGCCGTCAAATGCATCTGGGATTTCGTCTTCAACTTCTTCAACTACCTCGCGCTGCTTCGACTCGCCAAATAGGTAGGTGGTCAGCTCGCGAAGTCGCTCGGCGATTCGGTTTGGTGCGGTCTTGGTCATGATCAGCAGCGAACCAAAAGTAAATGCCGCCAACACCGGAACGGTTCCCCAGATGGTGATGGTGTTGTAGAACGGAACAGAAATCAGCCAACCAAAAATACCGCCGCTGTAGGCCAGGGTCCACTCGCCGTCATACGGCTGAACTACTTTGCCGTCGTGCAAGAAAAATACGTGGAAGAAACCACTTATCGAAACGATAAAGAGGAACAGCCCAATACCGATTCGGCCGTTATCGCGAACAGTTGAAGGGTGACGCATCAGATAAATCGCAAAAATGATCATGATCACCGGAAGCGCAAATGACACACGACCAAAAAGTGCACCCATGGTCCACACGTGAACGCCGTGGGCCCAATCTTGCTTGATTAATACCCAACCAAAAATCGCACCGATAATGCCGAGCAGGAACAAGAAGAATGGCAGGCCGTCGCGACGATCTTCCTTGGCAATCTTGTCTGGGCTTAGTGCGCGAGCACCGGCACCAACGGCATGGGCAAAGAACATGTAGATGGCAGTGATTGCCGAACCAGATTCCCGGGTGGCTCGAGGAGCTGCCTGACGAGAACGTGGCGCGGCCGCCGCACGAGGCGCGGTAGCACGGGTACGCGAGCTACTCGTAGCCCTTGAAGCGGGTTTACGAGGGGTTGGTTTACGCGTAGCCATGGCTCAAAACTAACAGCCAGCACCGTCAGATGCCCGTAGGCACGGCGAAGTTAGCCCTCGATGACCACCGGAATGATCATTGGGCGACGGCGGTGTGCCTTGTTAACCCAGGTGCCAATCGTGCGACGAATCACCTGCTGAAGTGCATATGTATCGCGCACTCCCTCACCGGCTGCTTCGGCTAATGCACGTTCGATCAGTGGCTTCACATTGTCGAAGACGTGATCGCCCTCGGCGAATGCTCGAGCACGGATTTCTGGTCCATTAATTACGCGACCGGTCTCTTTATCGATCACGGCAAAGATAGATATAAATCCCTCTTCGGCCAAGACTCGGCGATCGTGCAGATCGTCATCGGTGATGGTTCCAACATTCTTGCCATCAACGTAAAGCAGACCACATTCAACCGCTCCAACAACCTCGGCGATTCCGTCTTCAAGATCAACGGCCCAACCGTCTTCAGTAATGAGCACTCGCTCGTGCGGCACGCCAGTTTGCTCGGCGAGCTTGCCGTTGGCAATCAGGTGACGGTATTCACCGTGCACCGGCATCACATTCTTTGGCTTCAAGATGTTGTAGCAGTACAACAACTCTCCCGCCGCAGCGTGGCCCGATACGTGCACCTTGGCATTGCCCTTATGCACGACGTTGGCACCCAACTTGGTAAGACCATCGATGACACGGTAAACCGCATTCTCGTTTCCCGGAATAAGCGAGCTGGCCAAAATAACTGTGTCGCCTTCGCCGATTTCAATATCGTGCTCAAGGTTTGCCATGCGGGCAAGCACTGCCATTGGCTCACCCTGCGAACCGGTAGACATGTAGACCACCTTGTCGTCCGGCATGTTTGCCGCTTGCTTGAGATCCACGAAGTCATCGGTGTCTGCTTTTAGATAACCAAGTTCAATTGCGATCTGCATGTTGCGAACCATCGAACGACCAACCAGCGCAACCTTGCGGTGATTCGCCTTGGCGGCATCAACCACCTGCTGCACGCGGTGTACGTGGCTAGAGAAAGAGGCAACAATCACGCGCTTCTTGGAACGCGCAATCACGTTTTCAATAACCGGACCAATTTCTTTTTCGAGTGGAGTGAAACCAGGCACGTCGGCGTTGGTTGAATCGCTCATGAACAGGTCTAGGCCTTCTTCACCAACGCGCGCGAACGCACGAAGGTCGGTGAGGCGGCCATCAAGCGGCAACTGGTCCATCTTGAAGTCACCGGTGTGCAAAATGCTTCCGGCCTTGCTGCGAATTACAACTGCAAGAGCATCTGGAATCGAGTGGTTAACCGCGATGAACTCAAGATTGAATCCGGCCAGCGTCTCTTTGCGACCCTCGGCGACAACCATTGAATAAGGAGTGATGCGGTGTTCCTTTAGCTTCGCCTCAACAAATGCCAGCGTAAGCGCCGAACCAATCAGCGGAATATCTTGCTTCAGGCGAAGCAGGTAAGGAACGCCACCAATGTGATCTTCGTGGCCGTGGGTAAGCACAATGCCAACTACATCTTCTAGGCGATCTTTTAGGTAGCCGAAGTCAGGCAGGATTACGTCGATGCCTGGCTGGTGCTCCTCCGGAAAAAGTACACCAACATCAACGATCAAAATCTTGCCGTCGATTTCAAATACGGTCATGTTGCGACCAATTTCACCAATTCCGCCAAGCGGAATGATGCGCATTACTCCCGGACGCAGCGGCGCCGGGTGTGGCAGTGTCTGAACCAATGGTTCTCTTTTCTATTCTGTTATGTGTGCACTCTTGCGCACGATAAATACTCCGCGTCTAACGCGATTGATCATCCGAATTATCGGGTGGTGCCTGCAATCTTTGGCAATGCACCGCCGGCAGCCGCATTGCGGTCTGGGCGGAAGTTGCTGAAGCTCACACCTGGAACGGTGCCAACCAAATCAATGTCTGCCTCGATGCGTGCAGCTTCTGCGTCTTCTGGGCCAACCAGTGGAAGACGAACGCGTGGGCTTGAGATAATTCCAAGGCCGTTCAAGATGTACTTTGCCGCCACGGTGCCAGGCACGTGAGTCATTGCCGCACGCTGAAGTGGGTCCAGCGCGTTGTGCACGGTAAGCGCGTGGTGGAAGTCGTTGCGGTTTGCAGCGTCAATCATTTCTCGGTAAGCAGCCGGTGCAATGTTTGCAGTCACTGAGATGCAACCAACCGCACCAATGGCAAGTTCAGGCAAAAGGTTTGAGTCGTCACCAGAGAAGTAGAACAGACCGGTTTCGTTCATGATGCGAGTTGCCTGAGCAAGATCGCCCTTGGCATCTTTCACGGCAACGATGTTTGGGTGCTTCGAAGCGCGGTGGAAAGTGTCCATTGAAATCGCGATTCCGGCACGTCCAGGAATGTCGTAAAGAATTACCGGAAGATCGGTTGAATCGGCAACCATGCGGAAGTGAGTTAGTACACCAGCCTGAGTTGGCTTGTTGTAGTAAGGGGTCACGATCATGATGCCGTCGGCACCGGCTTTTTCAGATGCTTTGTAAAGCTGCATCGCGTGAGCGGTTTCGTTTGAACCACCACCGGTGATGATCTTTGCGCGTCCTGCAGAAACAGACTTGCCAACCTCAACCAGCTTGATCTTCTCAGCATCGGTCAGTGTGCTGGTCTCACCGGTAGTACCGGTAACCACAACACCGTCGGCGCCGTTGGTGATCACGTAGTCAATTAGCTTCTCTGTGTCGGCCCAATCAACTTCGCCATCGGCGGTCATTGGGGTCACGAGTGCTACCAGGGTCTGGCCAAAAATGTTCTTCTGAGACATGCCTACAAGCCTATCGGTAGGCTGAGGCTGTGAACCTGTTGCCAACGAAGGCCGACTGGCTTGATGTGCGTCGAGCACCGATAAAGGACCTAGTCGCGGGTTTGACCGTAGCCATCGTGGCGCTTCCGCTTGCCCTTGCTTTTGGTATTGCCTCCGGCCTTGGCGCCGAGGCCGGAATCACCACCGCGATTATTGCCGGTGCCATCGCTGCGATTTTTGGCGGAAGTAAATTACAAGTTTCCGGTCCCACCGGTGCGATGACAGTGGTGCTGGTTCCGATCGTTCATAAGTTTGGGCCCCAAGGCGTTTTGCTGGTTGGCCTGATTGCTGGTGCGATCCTGGTGATTGCTGGCTTTGCAAAAATTGGTGACCACGTACACCGATTACCCACCTCGTTGATCGAAGGTTTCACAGCCGGGATTGCGATTGTGATTTCGCTTCAGCAGTTTCCATTCATTTTTGGAGTGCCAGCCAGCGATGCAGAAAAAGTTTGGGCCGGCGCTTTTGAAGTGACCATGGCAGGTCTTGCCAACTTCAATCCCGTGCCGGTAACTATGGCGCTTGCCGTTAGCGCCGTAATCCTTGGTTTCTCAACCCGTTGGCCAAGAATTCCGTTCTCCCTTTTGACAGTCGTGATTGCGGCAATCGCCACTGGCGCTTTTGGTTTGCAGCTAGAGACAATTGGTCAACTGCCTGCCAGAATTGGCAATCTTGATTTTGAGTTTCTGAATTCAAAGGACTATTTGGCACTGGTGCCGTCGGGCTTTGCTGTTGCAGCACTGGCTGCGCTTGAGAGTCTGCTTTCGGCAAAGGTAGCCGACAAAATGCGTGGCGGCGGCGAACAGCATGACTCAAACCGTGAGCTCTTTGGTCAGGGCCTTGCCAACCTGGTGGTGCCGTTCTTTGGTGGCGTTCCGGCAACCGCTGCACTGGCCAGAACTGCCGTTAACGTGAAGTCTCACGCGCAATCAAAACTCGCCGCGCTAAGTCACGCGCTGATCCTGGCACTGGTGGTTTTACTTTTTGCTCCGCTGGTGGCAGCCATTCCGTTGGCCGCACTTGCTGGTGTTTTATTGGCGACCACGGCACGAATGGTCAAGCCGCACGAGCTCATTGAGCTCCTGAGAAGAAGCAGGCTTGATGCCCTCGTGCTCACGACAACTCTGATTGCAACCGTGTTTGTAGATCTGATTACTGCCGTCTTGCTTGGACTAGTTCTTTCACTGGTGCTCAGAAGAACTCGCCTGGCAAAAACTGACGTTTAGCTACGGAGCGACGCGGCCATTCTTGTTGAATGCCTCGTAGGTGTATGGCATTAGTTCGGCCCAGAACTCTTCCATCTTCTCGGCGCACATTTCAATTTCGCGCTGAGGGAATGATGGGAAGTGAGTACCTTCGCGCTGTGTGCGCAGGCTCAAGAAGTTCATAAGTGCACGTGAGTTCATGGTCACGTACATGCTTGAGTAAATGTTTAGCGGAAGCACGATACGAGCAACCTCGCGAGCGACTCCGGCCTCAAGCATGCGCTTGTAAGACTCGTATGCGTGCTGCGATGCGGTGCGTGACTCCTGCTCGACCAAAGCAATCTGCTCTGCTGAACCAGGCAAGAATTCGTAGTGGCCGGTCTTACCAACCTGAACCAAGTTACGGTCTGGGGCTGGAACATAGAAAACCGGTGACAGCTCCTTGTATCGGCCTGATTCTTCGTTGTAGCTCGCGATTCGGTGACGCATGAATTCGCGGAACACAAAAATCGGAGCCTGAACGTAGAAAGTCATTGAGTTGTGCTCGAACGGTGAACCGTGACGATCGCGCATCAGGTAGTTGATGAGGCCCTTGTTGCGCTTCTCATCCTCTGATGCATCGGTCTGGGCGGCAGCAGAATCTAGAGTCTGCTCACCCTGAGTTGATACGCGGGCCGCAAACAGTACGTCTGAGTCGGCTGCGCTGGAACGGACTAGTTCAACGGTTACGTCGCTACGAAAAATGATGTCTGACACCCCTACAGCCTAGTCGTTTAGGGGCTGCTGCCTTTTCCAACACCGATATCCCAGCCGGGCCGCCGGCCGTAATAGAGGGTAACGGTTCTGCCAGCCCAGATTGGCAGGTTTAGCCTTATTTCATGTCACTTGAAACCCGCATCGCGCTAGTTGTAGGCCTTCTGGCCTTGGCCGTGGCTGCGGGTTTAATTTGGCGGGCTCGCACCGGACTTTCCAAGCACGTCACGAGTGGCGAGGTCATTGACCTTGCGGAAATCGGTGCTGTAAAAAATGGCCAACCAGTAACTAAGTTTGGCCAAAAGGTGACCTTCCTGCAGTTTTCGAGCGAGTTCTGCACGGCATGCCGACAGACCGCAAAGCTCTACAGCGAACTTGAGCAAGTTCACCCAGAGATTTTGCACATTGAGGTAGACATTACTAATCGGGTTGATCTTGCCAACAAGTTCAACATTCTTCAGACTCCAACCACACTGGTTCTTGATTCACGCGGACGCGTAACTTCACGAATTGGCGGGGCAGTAAAACAACAGACCATTCAAGATGAACTAGGAAGTTTCGAAATCTAATGAGCACATCAACTAAAAGCACTCCTGCAGGTATTGATCCACGCGGCCCACGTTTTGGTGCCAGCATCACCGCTGCCCTACTTCTGATCACAGTATTTTTGGCACTCGATGCCGCTACTTTGGGTGCGGCGTTTGGTCTTTTGGTTTTCGTAACCGCATCGTTTGCGATTGGCGCATTCTTGGGAAACTCAAAGCACCCATACGGTTTGATTTTCAAGAAGCTGGTTCGCCCACGTCTTGCTGCGCCTAAAGAACTTGAAGACCCTCGCCCGCCTCAGTTTGCCCAGTTGATTGGCTTGATTGTTGCCGGTGCCGGAGTTGTGCTTTACCTAGTTGGCCTGCAGGGCGGACTGGTTTACGCAGCAGGTGCGGCATTCATCGCGGCATTCTTGAACGCTGCATTTGCATTTTGCCTTGGCTGCCAGATTTACGTTGGCCTGCAGCGCATTGGCCTGATTAAGAAGTTCTAATTGGCGAAGCTATTTCGCCAGCGCAATCGCTTTGCGCATGGCGGCTCGCGCACGACGTCTGTCACCGCAAGCGTCGTAAGCAAGGCTCAAGTTAAACCACGCGTGAAAATCGGTGTCATTTTGCTGGGCGGCGGCGCTCCACTTTGCGAATGCGGCATCTGCTGAAGCGCGCACCGCACGCCCACTAGGCCTGGTTTCAATTCCAAGATCGGGCCAGGTGCCCTCGGCAATTATTCTCGCCACGAGTCTCTCTGCTGCAAGGCCAAAGCGAAGTTCAACATAAATTGCCCAGACCCCAACGATAGGGAAAGCAACAATAAGCGCACCCATTATTTGGGCCACAGCCACACCGGTTTCAAGCAAGGCAAGCGCTGTATTGGAAAGCAGCGCAATGTAAAGAAGAAGTAGCGCTGACATAGCCAGTGCGCCAATTTTTGCGCGAGACATACTGAGCCTTTAGTTCTTGGTGTTTGCGTCAACCACAGACTGCAGGCCAACGATTAGGCCACTGCTGTTTGCCGCGGTGCGAATGCTCAGCAGAATTCCGTGCACGTATGAACGGATCGAAGAAACCTCGTGACTGATGGTTAGCACTTCGCTCTCGCCGCCAAAGACCACATCTTGCTTTGCCGAAACACCGGCAAGGCGAATGCTGTGGATTGGAATACCGGCAACTACTTCACCGCGGGCTTCTTGACCAACGCCTGGAATAAGCGGCTGGGTCATTCCCTGACGAGCGTCGGCAATCATCTCGGCGGTGCGAACCGCGGTGCCAGAAGGTGAATCGACCTTGCCGGCGTGATGTGCCTCAACAATTTCAATAGAGTCAAAAAATTTACCGGCCTGGGCAGCAAAGGAACTGGCCAACATTGAACCGATTGAGAAGTTTGGAATTACCAGGACACCGGACTTTGATTTTGCCGCTGCCTTGGTGCGAAGTTCGGCAAGCTTTGCCGCCGACCAACCGCTGGTTCCGATTACAAGCTTCATGTCGTTTGCGATTGCAAAATCGGCAACCTTTTCGCTTACCTCTAGGCGAGTTACCTCAAAGATTACGTCGGCACCAAGTACATCGCTAAGTTCGCTCTTTGAATCAAGAGCTGCGTGCAGCTGCAAGTCTTGAGCGGCATCGATTAGCTCAAGTGCTAACTTGCCCATACGGCCAGTGGCACCTACTACAGCTACTTTGATTGACATGAGTTAATCCTAGATAAATTCGGCAAAAGTTGACTCATCAACATCGCCCACTGCCACAATCGAGCGTTCGCGCTTGACTAGGTCGGCGGCCAGATTCTGCACATCTGCTAGCGAGACAGAGTTCACGTGCATCAATGAATCGTCAAGATCAAAGAATTCACCGTTTACGATTTCTGCGCTGATCAAGCGGTTCATGCGCGCCATGGTGCTCTCATACTTAAGTGCCAGGCTGCCAGAAATGTTTCCCTTGGCTAGATCAAGTTCATCTTGGCGAATGCCATCGGTGGCAATCTTTTCAAATTCGGCAACCATTAGTCGTGTGACCTCGGCAGTCTTGGCCGGTGAACAACCTGCATAAAGGCCAAAGTAGGCACCGTCTGAATAGCCCTGGTTGAAAGAGTAAACCGAGTACGCGAGTCCGCGCTTTTCGCGAATCTCTTGGAACATGCGCGAGCTCATGCCCCCGCCAAGCACGGTGTTCAAAATTCCCATTGCGTAGCGACGCTCGTCGTCGGCTACCAGACCCTGCATGCCAAGCAAAACGTTTGCCTGTGCGATTGGGCGCTTAATTACTTTTAGCTCTGTGCCGCGAGAAATAGTTGCCGGGTGCAGCAAACGGCGCTCAACTGGAGCAGCCTTTTTGTTTAGGTCCCAGCCGGCTTCAATCAAAGACTTCTCAACCAAAGCAATTAAGTTACCGTGCTCGACGCCACCGGCCGCTGCAATCACCAAATCCTGCGGGCGGTAGTTTGACTGGTAGTGACTCCAGACTGCATCACGAGTTACCGCGGTGATGGTTTCGTTGGTGCCGCCAATCGGCCGACCAAGTGGGTGACCACCAAGTACTGCTTCGGCAAATGCCTCGTGCGCAACATCTTGCGGGTCGTCATCATTCATGGCGAGCTCTTCAAGAATTACGGTGCGCTCGTTTTCAAATTCTTTGGCATCAATCAGTGACGAGGCCAGCATGTCGCCGATTACATCTACGGCTAGCGGCAGGGCCTTGTCTTGCACACGTGCGTAGTAGCTGGTGTGCTCTTTGCCGGTCGACGCGTTAGATGATCCACCAACTGAATCGAACGCGACTGCAATATCTAGCGCGGAGCGCTTCTTGGTACCTTTGAACAACAAGTGCTCAAGGAAGTGGGTTGAGCCGTAGTGGCCATCGGTTTCGTCTCGTGAACCAACCGCAACTGAAAACGACACCGATACGCTCTGCGCACCTGGCATGTGTTCAGTTAAAACGCGAACACCGCTTGGGAGGATAGAACGGCGAACCGTGCTACCTCCCGAAGCGGTGAACGAAAGGTCGCTCTGGTCTAGCGGAAATATAACTTCACTCATGGCTAAACCGGAACTTTCTTTTTAAAGCGTTTTACTCTTCGTCTGATGCAGCTGCATCACCCTCAACAACCGGAGCTAGTGAAAGCTTTCCGCGGTCGTCGATCTTGGTGATTTCAACCTGAAGCTTCTGGCCAACCTCAAGAACGTCTTCAACATTCTCAACGCGCTTGCCAGCCATCTTCTTTAGCTCAGAGATGTGTAGCAGACCGTCCTTGCCGGGAACTAGTGAAACAAAAGCACCAAAGGTAGCTAGCTTCACAACGGTTCCTAGGAAACGCTCGCCAATCTCAGGGACGTGTGGGTTTGCAATTGCGTTAACCGCAGCCTTAGCAGCTTCTGCTGAAGGACCATCGGTTGCACCAATGTAAACGGTACCGTCGTCTTCGATAGAGATGTCAGCGCCAGTGTCTTCCTGGATCTGGTTAATCATCTTGCCCTTTGGACCAATAACTTCACCGATCTTGTCAACTGGAATCTTCACTGCGATAACGCGTGGAGCAGTTGGGGCCATATCGTCTGGCTCAGAAATTGCCTGTGCCATTACGTCAAGAATGGTTAGACGTGCTTCCTTTGCCTGGGTAAGTGCGCCTGCAAGAACTGATGCAGGGATACCGTCAAGCTTGGTGTCTAGCTGAATCGCGGTGATGAAGTCGCGAGTACCGGCAACCTTGAAGTCCATGTCGCCAAGTGCATCTTCGGCGCCAAGGATATCGGTGATTGCTGCGTACTGAACCTTGCCATCAACGGTGTCAGAGATCAGTCCCATTGCGATACCAGCAACCGGTGCGCGCAGTGGCACACCAGCGTTTAGTAGTGCAAGAGTCGAAGCACAAACAGAACCCATAGAGGTTGAACCGTTTGAACCAAGTGCCTCAGATACCTGACGGATTGCGTATGGGAAGTCCTCGCGCTTTGGCAGAACTGGAACCAACGCGCGCTCAGCAAGAGCACCGTGACCAATCTCGCGACGCTTTGGAGTGCCCACGCGGCCAACTTCACCAGTTGAGTAAGGCGGGAAGTTGTAGTTGTGCATGTAGCGCTTTGAAGTCACTGGGCTCAGTGAGTCAATCTGCTGTTCCATCTTCAACATGTTCAAGGTGGTGATTCCAAGAATCTGGGTCTCACCGCGCTGGAAGATTGCTGAACCGTGAACGCGAGGAATAACTGCAACCTCTGCATCAAGGGTACGAATGTCACGAAGACCACGACCATCGATACGGATGTTTTCCTTCAGCACGCGAGTACGCATGATCTTCTTGGTTACTGACTTGTAAGCAGCAGAGAACTGAGCCATCTGCTCTTCTGAAAGAGTTGCTTCTAGCTTCTCTTTAGTTGCAGCCTTCAGTGCATCGTCTGCATCCTGGCGCTCTACCTTGTCAGCAATCTGGTAAACCTTTGCAAGCTCTGCACCAGCTGAAGACTCAACGGCAGCGAAAACTTCATCGGTGTATGGCAAGAAGGTTGGGTAGTCAGCGGTTGGCTTTGCAGCAACTGCAGCTAGATCGGCCTGAGCCTTAACCAATGCCTTGATAAATGGCTTTGCAGCCTCAAGACCTTCTGATACAACGTCTTCTGAAGGAGCCTTGGCACCTGCAGCGATTAGATCCATTGCGTTTTCAGATGCTTCAGCTTCAACCATCATGATTGCAACGTCTTCTGAACCGTTCTCAACGATTACTCGACCAGCAACAACCATGTTGAATACTGCGCGCTCTAGCTGAGAGTGCTTAGGGAAACCAACCCACTGACCGTCGATAAGTGCAACACGTACACCACCGATAGGACCAGAGAATGGCAGACCAGCAAGCTGGGTTGACATTGAAGCTGCGTTGATTGCAACTACGTCGTACATTTCGTCAGGCTCAATTGCCCAAACGGTAACTACAACCTGAATTTCGTTACGTAGACCATCAACGAATGATGGACGTAGTGGGCGGTCGATCAAACGACAAGCAAGAATTGCCTCTGTTGATGGACGACCCTCGCGACGGAAGAAGCTTCCTGGAATACGTCCAGCTGCATACATGCGCTCTTCAACGTCGATGGTTAGTGGGAAGAAGTCGAACTGATCTTTTGGCTGCTTGCTTGCAGTGGTAGCCGAGAACAGCATGGTCTCTTCGTCGATGTAAACCGCAGCTGCACCCTGTGCCTGCTGAGCTAGTCGACCGGTTTCGAAGCGAATAACACGCTTACCGTACTTACCGTTATCGATAACGGCTTCTGTTGCTTTGATTTCTGGACCTTCCATGGTCCCTCCTCTTTTATCCTCATTGCACAAAAATTGTGCGCGAACGAAGACGGCAAGAAATTGCCCGTGATTTTTTGAGGGATGCCCTGGTCTGCAGTAATAAAACTTGAATCAGACTGAAAATCTGGAATCAAGGCCTACAACCGAAGACCAGCAAACCTGCCGTCTTGGTACCTCTCTAGGGTATCAGCCGTGTCTAAAAAGGGCTAGAGCTTGGCTGAACGTCAGGTTAAATGAAAAACCCTCGCCTTGGCGAGGGTTTTTCGAAGTTTGAAACGCTATTAGCGGCGCAAGCCCAGACGCTCGATGAGCGCACGGTATCGGTTAATGTCTACGCCCTGTAGGTAGCCAAGTAGGCGACGACGCTGACCAACAAGGATCAAAAGACCACGACGTGAGTGGTGGTCGTGCTTGTGTTCCTTTAGGTGCTCGGTTAGGTCCTTGATGCGCTGAGTCAGAACTGCGATCTGAACCTCAGGAGAACCAGTGTCGCCTGGCTTGGTTGCATACTCGTTGATAATTGCGGTTTTTACTGCTGCATCTAATGCCATTTGGTCCCTTTCAAGAACTAACTGCGCGGCGCTCAAAACGGAATGTTTTGGCTCTCTTTATCCGCGGCCGATACACGGCAACCTCACGAGTCTACAGGGATTTGCGCTTACTAGGCAACAGAGTGATTACGAAGGTGAACAGCTGAACCCAGATAAGTAGCAACCACCAGCCCGCAAAGCCGGCATCGCGCATGCGGCGAACGGTGACGGTGACCAGTGGCAACAGGGTGACCATGCCGAAGAAGTTGCTGATAGGCGTTGAGTCCATGGCGGCAGTTATTGCCTGCTGGAACAGTTGCCAGTCTGGAGTCGCAGAGCTGGTTTCTAGTGAACTGAAGAGCGCATTGGCAGTATCGGTGGCCTTTTGAGCCAACTCGGGAAACAGGATCTGATCAAGCTGGCCGGTGACCAAGGTGAGCAAAGTAATAAAGAGGATGAAGAACCAGTATTCGCGTCTGGTGGCCACTCCCCTGAAATTAACGTACTTCTTGAGGGCAATGCCAACTGCGGCCGCAAAGGAAATCTTTTCTGAGCTCATGCGTTTAGTCTAGGACGCAAAAATCCCCAACCGGTAAGGGGAAACCGATTGGGGACCTTCTGATGCGCTTATTGAAAGTTAGTCGTTTTCGTATTCGTTTTCGAAACTCTGGTGCTCGCCTTTATCTTCACGCTCGCCACGAGGTGCAAAGTAACCGCCCGCTCCACCATTGCTTCCGCTAGACGCATTTGCGCCTGCGGTTGGGGTGGCGCTTGAGGTATTACCAAAACTCTGATTTGGCAGAGCCGGCAAATCTACCTTCACAGAATTTGATTTTGGCTTTGCCTCTTGAAATGGAACTGAAATTACCGGTGCGTTTGAAGTGCTTGCACTTGAAGCAGCTGGATCGACTGAGGCCTGGGTAAGGATTGGGTCGCCGGTGACTGCAGTAGTTGAATCTGGTGCGGCAACTGACTCGTTGGCATTTACATTCGCGTCAGCTGCTGCTCGAGACGAGGTGACCACGTTGCTGGCAATCGCGCTACCGCCGAAGATGCCGACCATACCTACTAGGCCAAGGGCCGATAGTTTTGCTAGGCGCTTGGTGCGCTTTGCGCCCTGGCCAAGTTTTTCGGAACGAAGTGGCTTTTCGTAGATGTAAGGGCTGTCGTTGTTTTCCATGTGTTTAGAGTGACACCGGAGTATGGGCGAATAAGCAAAAAGCCCTGAGTGTTACCTGTGAAAAATTAGACGCCAAGAATGGCGCGAACCTTGTCTAGATCGCGGTTGATCTCTTCAACCAGGTCTTCGACTCCGTTGAATTTTGCGGCCGGGCGAATGAAGTCAACGAATTCCAAGGTGACCACCTTGTCGTAAAGGTCAACGTCATCGCGATCCAGAATGTGAGATTCAACCAGACGCGGCACGGCTTGGAAGGTTTCGTTAATGCCTACAGAGTGCGCGGCCGGGTATCGGTGTTCGTCGACTACTAGCCAGCCGGCGTAAACGCCATCGAGCGGCAGGTACCCCTCGCAGTCGCGCGCCATATTGGCGGTTGGGAAACCAATGCTTCGGCCGATCTTCAAACCGTGTTCGATTATGCCCACGCAAGTGTGCACGTGACCAAGCATCTTTTGAACCTTGGTAACGTTTCCGGCGTCGAGGGCCTCGCGAATTGCACTGGTTGAAATCTTTTCGCCATCAAGCATTGCGCTGGCGATTACGCGCACCTCAAAACCCAACTGCTGGCCAAGGTCATGGAGCAAGTGAACATCGCCTGAACCACTCTTGCCAAATCTAAAGTCTTCGCCCACCAAAACAATTTTTGCCTTCAGACCATCAACCAAAATTGACTGCACGAATTCTTCCGGACTCAGATTTGAAAGTGCTTCGTCAAATGGCAGGGTTACCAAAACATCAACTTGGTGCTTGGCAATCAAGTCACGCTTTTGCTTTAGGCCAATGATTGGCAGCTTTGCCTGCCCCGGCTTCAACAAAGCATCTGGGTGGCGATCAAAAGTGACCACCACAGACTGAATGCTGTGCTCGGCCGCGGCCTGAGTCAAAGCGGAAATAAGCTTTTGGTGGCCCTGATGGATTCCATCAAATTTTCCAACGGTTACTGCCGAGCCGGTGAATCCCCCGGTTACCTGATCAAGCGAAATAATTGAATGCATTAGTTTTTGCGCTGCTTTCTAAGCCAAAGCAATCCAAGAATTGGCAAGACAAACGGAACGTAGCCGTAGCCCTGCCCAAACTTTGACCACACCGATGGGTGAGCGAAAAGTTCTGGATGGGTGTAGCTCAAGATTCCCACGGTGATCACGCCGATAAGTTCAAAGGCGATTGCGAAGATTGCCAATTTGTTGAGCGCGCTCTTAGCTAAGGCAATCGTGGCCAAAATGTAGACAATCGCCGCAACGGCTGAAAGTGAATATGCAACTGGTGCATCTTGAAATTTAGTTGCCAGTTGATAGGTGGCCCTGGCCAAAGAAGAAACCGCAAAAATTGCATAAACAGCAATTAGCAGGCGGCCGATACCTAAACTCTTTGGCTTTGTTGACATGGTCTCAAGCCTAACAAGTTGAAACTAAGCGCTGTTCCTACTGATCCTCAGGCAGTGCGCTTGGAGTTGGTAGCCCCTTGCGAACAATTGCCAAGGCTGCGTATCGGATTTGCTCTGGAATCTGGTTGTAGTTTGAGCTACCCAAAACACCCTGGCTGTCTAGGCGCAGCAAGAACAACGCGTTCGCGCGATTGACTTTAGATTCTTCGCCGCAAATGGTTAACTGCACCGGATAGATGGCCTGGTAAGGAGTTGAAATCTCATCTAGGCCCGCTTGAGCAACAGGCTGAATGCTTGGGTCAAGCTTTACGTTCAGATTGTTGGCCTTTTTGATTGGCTTTAGCTGAGTTCCGGCCGAGGCGATTCCCTGAGCATCTGCGATTGCTATCAGCTCCTCGCCGGTGTCTTTGTTGCTGCCAATCAAGATGCCAGCAGAGTAGAGGCTCTGCGCAACAACATCGCTGTGCGACAGAATTGCGATTTCACCTTCGGCAAGCGGCTTGAACTTCTGGTTCGCCTCACCCGCCTTTACCTTGATTGAACCAAGGTCTTGCTTCAAGTTTTTAAACCAACCGGCAAGCGCGTCAAGCGCCATTGGGTCTGCAGTGGCACGAACCTTGATTGCAAGATCCGGAAACTCCATACCCTGGTTGTCTTCAGAAATCTTTGGGTCGTTCCAGTTGGTGATTTGCCCAGAAAGAATTGCGTTGGCAGTTGCCGGGCTAAGAGTTAGATTGCTGGCATCAGTGATCTGGAAAGCAATGTCGGCTGCCTCAATTGCGTAAGGCACCGATAACAATGGCTGGCATGTTTTTGGCAGCGCATAATTGGTGATCACGATGTTGGCATCGGCTTGAGTCTTTGCAATTGATTGCCCCATCACCGGAAGTGGATCGACGCAGGCATTAGAGAGTGCGTCATTTAGGTCTGGAACTATCGGCAGCAGTCCAGCCGGGTAACTGATTGAAGATGTACCTTCAACGCAGGTGTAGTTCTGCTCAAGAACTTGAGCAGCTACCTCTGGTGGCATTGGTGGGTCACAGGCGGTTAACGTAAAAGAAAGTGCAACAAGAGTTGCACCTGCGATTAGCTTTGAACTGACTTTCTGTTTCATCGCGTTCCCTATCTGTGACTTATTTTTACTGCCAATGGCGCGACCGAGGTTTCCCACGGCCGCGCCATCAGTTGAGTACTTGGAGCTATTACTTAGTTGAAATTGCATCAATCTGAGTTAGCGCTGATGCCTTTAGGCCTGATGGCAGAGCCACGTAGCCAAGCTTTGCTGCGTTTGAAGGCAAGCAGCTTGATACAACGTTCTTGAACCAACCCTCAACTGCAGTTGCCTTTGAAGTTGTGCCACCCTTTGGAGCTAGACCGTAGGTCACGATGGTCAACTGGTAGGCACCCTTGATCTGCTTCTTGAAGTCGATAGCAAGAGTTCCATCTAGGTAAGGCTTGGTAGTGTCTAGAACTGCAGACTGACCAGCAAGGAAGGTTGCGCCAGCCTTCGCGGTTGGTGCAACGAAGTTGCCGAACTCGTTCTTCAGTGAAGCGATTGAAACCTTTGCAGAAACTGCGTCTGACAAGTCAAAGTAACCGAATGCGTACTTGGTTGATTCAACTTTGTCAGCGATTACAGATGAAGTTGCCTTAGCAAGTGCGGTTGGAGCTAGAGTGCCACCAGCAGCAGCCTGTAGGTCCTTGCTCTTGATCCAGGTGTCACCTGAGGTCTGCAGTAGGTAGTTGGTTAGGTTCTCAGTGGTACCTGAACCTGAAGTGCGGTAGAACACTGAGATGGTCTTAGCTGGAAGCTTTGCGCCCTTGTTGATTGCAGCGATCTCTGGTGCATTCCACATGCTGATGGTTCCCTTAAGGATTCCTGAAACCACCTTTGAGGTTAGCTTTAGGCCAGCTGGGATACCTGAGTTCTTGTTGTAAGCGAAAACAACTGGACCACCGAATAGTGGGATGTTCTGGTAAGCAGCAGGCTGCTTGTCGGTTGCTGCGTAGGTGCCGTCTGATGCAGCCCAATCTACGTTTCCAGCAGCGAACTCTGTACGACCAGTTCCTGAACCAGTGCTGGTGTAAGTAACGGTGTCGCCAGTAGCTGGGTCGTAGTGTGACAAGCAGTACTGAAGAGCGTTGTTGGCAAAGCTTGAGCCCTTACCAGCGATTGCGTCGCCAGCGAATGCTGGGGTTGCGGTGGTTGCAAGGCCTAGAACTGCAACTACTGCAGCTGCCTTTGCGAAGAACTTCTTGTTCATTTTTCTCCTAGAGATTTTGATGTCTTTTATCCGACACGTTTACTGAATCAACTTCCGACTAACTGGTTGCTACTAGCCGGTTTACGTCTCTCAAAGGTTGGGTGAATAGCAGGTGAACCGATTAGCCGAAGTGGCCGTTTACGTAATCGTTGGTGCGCGAATCAATTGGCTTATTGAAGACATCCTCTGTAGCACCAAACTCAACAACCCCTCCCGGCGTGTTTTCTTCGGCTAGGAAGAAGGCGGTCTGATCAGAGACTCGCTGTGCCTGTTGCATGTTGTGAGTCACAATCACGATGGTCATTGATTCAGAAAGCTCTTGAATGGTTTCTTCAATT
The DNA here is from genome assembly GCA_947454285.1 of Microbacteriaceae bacterium. Lineage (GTDB taxonomy): Bacteria > Actinomycetota > Actinomycetes > Actinomycetales > Microbacteriaceae > Rhodoluna. The sequence continues at coordinate 20,825 of CANGJO010000008.1, forward strand.
CGGCGAGTTGAACCTGGGTCAAGAGCAGA
>CANGJO010000009.1 GCA_947454285.1 Microbacteriaceae bacterium
GTTTGGGCACACCGATCAGGTGAAGCCGTTGTGAATTTGTTGCGTCTTGGAATCACCGCACGCGACATTCTTACTAAGAAGGCTTTTGAAAACGCAATCGCAGTGACCATGGCATTCGGTGGTTCAACCAATGCCGTGCTTCACCTACTTGCAATCGCTCGCGAGGCAGAAGTTGATCTCACTCTTGATGACTTCAACCGCATCGCCGACAAGGTTCCGCACCTTGGCGACCTAAAGCCTTTTGGTCAATACGTAATGACTGACGTTGACCGCGTTGGTGGTGTTCCAGTTGTGATGAAGGCGCTGCTTGATGCAGGTCTAATTCACGGCGATGCACTAACCGTGACCGGCAAGACTGTTGCCGAAAACTTGGAAGGCATTAACCCGCCTGACCCAGACGGCAAAATCATTCGTTCACTGCAGAACCCAATTCACAAGACTGGTGGTATCTCAATTCTCAAGGGAACCATGGCTCCTGAGGGTGCCGTTGTGAAGACCGCTGGTTTTGACCTTGAGGAATTCACCGGCCCAGCTCGCGTATTTGAGCGTGAGCGTGCGGCAATGGATGCGCTAACCGAGGGAAAGATCAATGCCGGCGACGTAGTGGTTATTCGCTACGAAGGCCCTAAGGGTGGCCCGGGAATGCGCGAGATGTTGGCAATTACCGGAGCAATCAAGGGTGCCGGTTTGGGCAAGGATGTTCTACTATTGACTGACGGACGATTCTCAGGCGGCACAACCGGCCTTTGCATCGGACACATTGCACCAGAGGCCACCGAAGGTGGACCAATTGCTCTGGTTCGCGATGGCGACTTGATTCGAGTCAACATCGCTTCTCGATCGCTCGAACTACTCGTTGAGCCTGAAGAGTTGGCTGCCCGCAAGCAAAATTGGCAGTCTCTTCCACCGCGCTATACCCGAGGCGTTCTCGCGAAATATTCAAAGCTCGTGCACTCTGCAGCAGAGGGCGCGTACTGCGGCTAATTCGCATTCCGCTTGCTACATACACGCACAGCTAACGAGGAATGAATTTAATGGCTAACGAAGTTCTAACCGGCGCCGCTGCGATTATTCGCAGCCTGGAGATGCTTGGTATTGAGGACGTTTTTGGTTTGCCGGGCGGCGCAATTTTGCCAACCTACGACCCACTAATGGATTCAAAAAAGATTCGTCACATCTTGGTGCGCCACGAGCAGGGTGCTGGTCACGCTGCTGAAGGCTACGCATCCGCATCGGGTCGTCTTGGTGTTTGCATTGCAACATCTGGTCCTGGTGCAACCAACTTGGTAACTGCAATTGCAGATGCCTACATGGACTCTGTTCCACTTCTTGCAATCACCGGCCAGGTTGGCTCAAAGCTAATTGGTACCGATGCTTTCCAGGAAGCGGACATCGTTGGTATCACCATGCCAATTACCAAGCACTCATTCTTGGTAACTAAGGCAGAAGATATTCCAGAAACAATTGCGGCTGCGGTAATGATTGCTACCACTGGTCGACCTGGTCCGGTTCTGGTTGACATCACTAAAGATGCACAGCAGGGCAAGGCAGAATTCGTTTGGCCACCAAAGGTTGAACTTGCTGGTTACAAGCCAGTGACCAAGCCACACGGAAAGCAGATTCAGGCAGCGGCGCAAATGATTGCCGAATCAAAGAAGCCTGTGCTTTACGTTGGTGGCGGTGTAATTCGTGCCGGTGCTCACAAAGAACTTTTGAAGCTTGCCGAATTGATCAATGCTCCAGTGGTAACCACTCTGATGGCCCGCGGTGCGTTCCCAGATTCACACAAGCAGAACCTTGGTATGCCTGGCATGCACGGAACCGTTCCTGCGGTAACCGCACTGCAGAAGGCAGACCTACTTATTACTCTTGGCGCTCGTTTCGACGACCGCGTTACCGGTGACGTGAAGAGCTTCGCGCCTGGTGCAAAGGTAATTCACGTTGACATTGACCCAGCTGAAATTGGCAAGATTCGTTTTGCCGATGTGCCAATCGTTGGCGATGCCAAAGAAGTTATTACTGAACTAAATGCAGAACTTCCTGCCGCACTCAAGGAATCAAAGCCAGATCTAAAAGAGTGGTGGAGCTTCGTTGACGGTTTGGTTCAGCGTTACCCGCTTGGTTACACCAGTGCGGGCGACGGCAAACTTTCTCCGCAACACGTGATCGAGCGCATTGGCGAGCTATCGGGTCCGGAAGCAATTTACGCAGCCGGCGTTGGTCAGCACCAAATGTGGAGCGCACAGTTCATTAAGTACGAGCGTCCAAACTCATGGTTGAACTCTGGCGGCGCCGGAACCATGGGTTACTCAGTTCCTGCCGCGATGGGTGCAAAGGTTGGCCAGCCAGATCGTTTGGTTTGGGCAATCGATGGCGATGGTTGTTTCCAGATGACCAACCAGGAACTTGCCACCTGTGCGATCAACAACATTCCAATCAAGGTTGCGATCATTAACAACTCTTCACTTGGCATGGTGCGTCAGTGGCAGACGCTTTTCTACAACGAGCGTTACTCAAACACCGATCTACACACCGGTACCGACGCGTTGATGATCCCAGACTTCGTAAAGCTTGCAGAAGCCTACGGTTGCCTTGCGATTCGCGTTGAAAAAGAAGAAGAAATCGACGCAGCGATCAAGTTGGCAATTGCTACCAACGACCGCCCCGTAGTTATTGACTTCATCGTTAGCCGTGACTCAATGGTTTGGCCAATGGTTGCTGCTGGACTTTCAAACGATGAGGTTCAGTACGCACGCGATGCGGCACCGATCTGGGATGGAGTGGAGTAAAGATGTCTAGACACGTACTTTCACTATTGGTTGAAGACAAGCCGGGTATCTTGACCCGCGTGGCAGCGCTGTTTGCTCGCCGTGGCTTCAACATTGAATCTTTGGCTGTGGGTACCACAGAAGTAGAGGGCCTTTCACGAATCACCGTCGTGGTTGGTGTTGAGGGAGCCCCGCTAGAGCAGGTAACCAAGCAGCTAAACAAGCTGATCAACGTGATCAAAGTGGTTGAACTAGAGGCCGAACAAGCCGTTCAGCGCGACCACATGTTGATCAAGGTCCGCACCGATGCGTCGACTCGCTCAGCAGTTCTCGAGGCAGTAACCTTATTCCGTGCACGCGTTATCGATGTTGTGAGCGATGCACTAATCATTGAGGTCACTGGCGACACAGCCAAATGTGCGGCCTTCATCAAGGTTTTGGAACCATTCGGCATCAAGGAATTGGTTCAATCAGGTGTTCTGGCAATGGGTCGAGGCTCAAAGTCAATCACCGAAAAAGTATTGAAGTAAAAATCTTCAAAACAAAAATGCTTCAACAAAAAGAAAACATGCTTCATTAAAAACAAGGAGAAACAAAGTGGCTGAAATCTTTTATGACAAGGATGCAGACCTTTCGATCATTCAGGGTCGCAAAGTTGCAGTACTTGGCTATGGTTCACAGGGACACGCACACTCACTAAACCTGAAGGACTCAGGCGTAGATGTAGTTGTTGGTCTTCCTGCAACTTCAAAGTCAAAGGCAAAGGCAGAAGCTGCTGGCCTAAAGGTGCTTACCCCAGCTGAAGCTTCAGCATGGGCAGACGTAATCGTGGTGCTTGCACCAGACCCACGTCAGCGCGACCTTTACAACCAGGACATCGAGCCAAACCTAACTGCAGGTAAGGCACTTGTTTTCGGTCACGGTTTTGCAATTCGCTACGGCTACATCACAGCTCCTGAGGGCGTTGACGTGTTCCTAGTTGCTCCAAAGGGCCCAGGTCACTTGGTTCGTCGTGAGTACGAGGGTGGTCGTGGTGTTCCAAACCTTATTGCGATTCACCAGAACGCAACCGGTTCAGCTTTTGAACTAGGTCTTTCATACTCAAAGGCAATCGGTGGTACCCGTGCGGGAACCATCAAGACCACTTTTGCTGAAGAGACTGAGACTGACTTGTTCGGTGAGCAGGCTGTTCTTTGTGGTGGAGCATCACAGCTAATCCAGTACGGTTTCGAGACTCTAACCGAAGCTGGTTACCAGCCTGAGGTTGCTTACTTCGAGGTTCTGCACGAGTTGAAGCTAATCGTTGACCTTATGTACGAGGGTGGAATCGCAAAGCAGCGTTGGTCAGTTTCTGACACCGCTGAGTACGGTGACTACATCTCAGGTCCACGCGTAATTGGCCCAGAGGTTAAGGACCGCATGCGCGATGTTCTAACCGATATCCAGGACGGCACCTTCGCTAAGCGTTTCGTTGCTGACCAGGATGCAGGTGCTCCAGAGTTCCTAGCGCTACGCGCTAAGGGCGAGGCTCACCCAATCGAGGCAGTAGGCCGCACCTTGCGCAAGCTGTTCTCATGGATCAAGAACGCAGATGACTACCAGGAAGGTGTTGCTGCTCGCTAAGCGAAAGCACCCAGCCCAAGTTTTCTTTAGAAAGGCACCCCACCAACAAGGCGGGGTGCCTTTTCTTATTGGCTAGAATTAGGGGAGTACCTCGTCGGTGTCGCCGCGGGCAAACTTTCCACCACCAATCAAGGACTTCCCATTGTCTAAGCCAGTAGTTCTAATTGCCGAAGAGCTTTCTCCGGCAACCGTTGAGGCCCTAGGTCCAGATTTCGACGTCGTAAACGTAGATGGCACCGATCGTGCCGCCCTGCTAAAGGCTCTGGCCAACGCAGACGCAATCTTGGTTCGTTCGGCTACTCAGGTAGATGCCGAGGCAATTGCCGCAGCACCAAAGCTAAAGGTTGTTGCTCGAGCTGGTGTTGGTCTAGACAACGTAGACATCAAGGCGGCAACTACCGCAGGTGTAATGGTGGTAAACGCTCCAACTTCAAACGTAGTTTCAGCAGCCGAGCTTGCAATCGCGCAGATGCTTGGCCTTGCTCGTCACATTCCAGATGCCAACGCATCATTGAAGCGCGACGAATGGAAGCGCTCACAGTTCACCGGTGTTGAGCTTTACGAAAAGACCGTGGGTATCGTGGGCCTTGGCCGCATTGGTGGCCTAGTTGCTGCTCGTCTTGCTGGCTTTGGTGTTGAACTAATTGGTTATGACCCATACATCACTCCTGCACGCGCAGAGCAGATGGGCGTAAAGCTAGCCACCCTAGAAGAAGTAATGAAGCAGTCAGACTTCATCACCATTCACATTCCAAAGACCCCTGAGACCACCGGCATGATCGGTGAGGCCCAGTTCAAGATCGCAAAGCCAAACTTGCGCATCGTTAACTGTTCACGCGGTGGCATCATCGACGAAGACGCACTGTTCAAGGCACTAAGCACCAACCAGATTGCCGGTGCCGGTCTAGACGTTTTCGTAAACGAGCCACCAAAGGGTTCACCGCTACTTGGCTTGCCAAACATTTTGGTAACTCCACACCTTGGTGCATCAACCGATGAAGCACAGGAGAAGGCTGGTATCTCAGTTGCGAAGTCAGTTCGACTGGCGCTCGCCGGAGATCTAGTTCCTGATGCAGTAAACGTTGCCGGTGGAAACATCGACGCATCGGTAAAGCCTGGCATCGCGCTGATTGAAAAACTTGGTCAGGTGTTGTTCGGAATTTCTGGCGGATCTGTTTCTGCAATTGAGGTTGAGGTTCGTGGCGAGATCGCTGCGCACGATGTATCGGTGTTGAAGCTTGCCGGTCTAAAGGGCTTCTTCCAGAACGCAGTTACCGAGCAGGTTTCATACGTGAACGCTCCGCTAATGGCAGAGCAGCGCGGCATTGACGTGAAGCTAACCGTTGACGCCAAGTCAGACGAGTACCGCAACGTCACCACAATCAAGGCAACCCTCACCGATGGCACTAGCGCATCTGTCTCTGGCACCGTGATTGGTCCAAAGCTGCACCAGAAGATTGTGAACATCAATGGCTATGACGTGGAGCTTGGTCTTGCTGAGCACCTAGTGCTGATGGTTTACGCAGACCGTCCTGGAATTGTTGCTGTTTACGGCAAGGCTTTTGCAGATGCCAACATCAACATTGCAGCGATGCAGATTGCTCGCCAGCAAAAGGGGGGCAAGGCGCTTTCAGTAATTACAGTTGACTCTCCGGTTGATGCAGCAGTGCTTGAAGAAGTGCGCGTTGCAATCAAGGCGGACGTCATGAAGGCAATCGACATCATCGGTTAATCCCGATACCAAATCAAAGGAAAATCAATGGCTCTAATTCTTGACGTACGTACCCCAGCCGAGGTTGCAGAGGGTCACCTAGAGGGCGCACTATTTGTTGACTTCTTGGCCGATGACTTTCGCGACAAGGTAGTTGAGCTAGACAAGTCTGCTGACTACGTTGTGCACTGCCGCTCAGGTAACCGTTCTGGCCAGGCCGTAGTAATCATGGCCGAGCTTGGTTTCACCGGTGAGCTAGTAAACGGTGGCGGTCTTGAAGACGCAGCCGCTTCAACTGGCCTTTCAATCGTTCAATAATTTAGCGCTGAGTAATCGCGATGATTGATTCGTCATACTGGGACGCCAAGTATGACGTCGACAATTTCATCTACACCAAAGACGTCAACCGTTTCGTAAAGGAATACTGCGAACCGCTACTTGAAAAAATTGGTAGGACCGGAAAAGTAATTGACCTTGCCGGTGGCGAAGGTCGTAACTCAGTTTGGTTCGCCGAACACGGTTGGCAAGCAGAAAACGTCGACTTCTCTGGCAAAGCGCTAACCAAGTTCTTAGCATTTGCCGAAGAACGCGGCGTAAGCGAATTGTGTTTCGCCAATCGCGCAGATGCCACCGGATTTGAATCGGTTTTGATGCCGGTAGACATTGGTGTTTGCGCCTACCTGCAGATTCCGCAGCCTGATCTATTTGATGCCCTCGATAACTTGATTGAAAACATTAAGCGCGGGGGATACCTGATGGGTGTTTGGCACGCTCGCGAAAATCTGGTTGAAGGCTTCGGCGGTCCGCAAGATCCAGCCGTTCTGCCAACCGCCAGCGAACTGCGCGAATTCTTGGAGCAGTACCCACTTGAGATTGAGTTCCTTGGAAATCGCGATGGTCAAGTGCAAACCAAAGAGGGTCTAAAGCCTTCAACCACCTTGGTGCTGCTGGCCAAGCTGGTTTAGCCATAAAGGCCGTGCTTTAGCGATAAACTCGGTAAAAATAAGAGCACTGGGAGCTTCAATTGACGCGTGAATACAAGATTGCCGTTATCGGTGGCGATGGCATTGGTCCGGAAGTTACCGCCATTGCGCTCGAAGCAATTCGCCGCGTAACCGCTGGCTCTGGTGTGGAATTCAAAACCACTGAGTTTGATCTAGGCGCGCGCCGCTACCTTGCTACCGGCGAGACACTTACAGACACCGATATGGAATCGCTGAAACAGCACGACGCAATTTTGCTTGGTGCAATTGGTGACCCAAAGGTTCCATCTGGCGTGCTTGAGCGTCAACTGCTTTTGAAACTTCGTTTTTCTTTTGATCACTACGTAAACCTGCGCCCAACCAAGTTGTACCCAGGTGTAGTTAGCCCGCTTGCCGATCCAGGCAAGGTTGACTTCGTTGTGGTTCGCGAAGGAACCGAGGGCCCTTACGTTGGCAACGGTGGCGCAATTCGCGTTGGTACTCCAAACGAGGTAGCCAACGAGGTTTCAGTAAACACCGCTTTTGGTGTAGAGCGTCTAGTGCGTTACGCGTTTGAACTTGCCTCTACCCGTGACCGCAAGAAGGTTACCCTGGTGCACAAGCACAACGTGTTGGTGCATGCCGGTTGGTTGTGGCAGAACACCGTGAACAAGGTGGCCGAGGAATTCCCAGCCATCAAGCACGACTACTTGCACATAGATGCGGCAACCATCTTTATGGTTACCGATCCAGAACGTTTTGACGTAATCGTCACCGACAACCTGTTTGGTGACATCATCACAGACCTTGCCGCCGCAATCGGTGGCGGAATTGGGTTAGGCGCATCGGGAAACATCAACCCAGACGGCGCATTCCCAAGCATGTTTGAACCCGTACATGGTTCAGCTCCTGATATCGCTGGAAAGAATATTGCAGATCCAACAGCAGCAATTCTTTCGGCAGCGTTGTTGCTAGAACACCTGAAGAACCCGGTGGCCGCAGCACGCATTGAAAACGCAGTAGCAGCTGACCTTTCCACTCGTGGAGACGCCAAGCGTTCAACTCAAGAAGTAGCCGAAAGCATTTTCGCTCTTCTCTAAAGATTCAAGAAAGTAGCAGATCATGGCCGATCTAAAGTTTGAAGTAATTCGCAACGCGAATCCAAAACCGGACGCTGAACGAGAAGAAATTCTTAAGGCTCCAGTTTTTGGTGCCAACCTAACCGACCACCAAGTTGTTGTGGTGTGGGAGAAAGACAAGGGCTGGCACTCGGCTCAGGTAATTCCTTACGGCCCAATCATGATGGATCCATCTGCAGCGGTTTTGCACTATGGCCAGGAAATCTTTGAAGGAATCAAGGCCTACCGTCACAAAGATGGTTCAATCTGGACTTTCCGCCCAGAGGCAAACGCCAAGCGCCTGCAGAAATCTGCGCACCGCATGGCCTTGCCGGAACTACCAACAGAGATTTTCGTTGAATCACTTCGACAGCTGATTGCTGTTGATGGCGCTTGGGTGCCAGAGCCAGTAAATGAAAAGACTCTTTACATTCGCCCGTTCGAGATCGCTGCCGAAAACTTCTTGGGTGTTCGCGCTGCACACCGCGCCGAGTATCGCGTGATTGCATCACCGGTTGGTCCGTACTTCACGGGTGGACTCAAGCCGGTATCGATTTGGATTGCACTTGATTCATCGCGCGCTGGAAAGCACGGAACCGGTGAAGCTAAGACCGGTGGAAACTATGCAGCCTCACTGTTGGCGCAGAACGAGGGCTACGAGAATGGTTGCTCACAGGTAATGTTCCTTGACGCCGAGTCAGCGACCTACATCGAAGAGCTTGGTGGCATGAACCTATTCTTCGTTTACAAGGACGGTCACGTTGCTACTCCGTCACTAGACGGCACAATTCTTCGTGGTATCACTCGCGATTCCGTGATTCAGCTAATCAAGGACCGTGGTCTAAAGATTGAAGAGCGCAAGATCACCCTTGACGAAGTAAAGGCCGGAATCACCAGCGGCGAAATCGTTGAGGTATTTGCTTGCGGTACAGCGGCGGTAATCACACCGATAGGCCAGTTCAAGTCACGCGAGGGCAACATCGGTAACGCCGACAGCGAGCCTGGTGAATTGACTGCAAGCCTGCGCGCAGAGCTAACTGGCATTCAGTATGGAACGGTAGAAGACCGTCACGGCTGGATGCTGAAACTAGCCGATTAATAGAAAGCACTCATCATGCGCATTGCGCGATTTAGTTTGAATGGCGAACCAAAGTTCGGCATTGTTGACGGCCCGGAACTTGTTGTTCTAAAAGGTCACCCGCTCGTGCAGGGCTACGACACCACCGGTGAGCGAGTACCACTCAAAGACGTTAAGTTGTTGGCGCCAACAATTCCATCAAAGGTAGTGTGCGTTGGAAAGAACTTTGCCGATCATGCCGGCGAACTTGGTCTAGAGATTCACCCGGAGCCAACCTTGTTCTTCAAGCCTTCGTCTTCAATCGTTGGCCCTGGCGATGCAATTGTTTTGCCTGCGCAAAGCAAGCGCGTTGAGCTAGAAGTTGAACTAACAATCGTGATTGGGCAGATTGCCAAAAACGTAAGCGAAAATGATGCACTCAACTACGTTTGGGGTTTCACCATTGCCAACGACGTCACCGCTCGTGACCTGCAGTTCAGCGATGCACAGTGGGCTAGATCAAAGGCTTTCGATACCTTCTGTCCGCTTGGACCATGGATTGAGACCGAGTTCGTTCCAGATGGACAAATGCTTGAGAGTCGCGTTGATGGGGAAGTAAAGCAACAGGCTTCGATCGGTGGAATGCTGCACAATATTCCAGAAATCATCTCCTACGTGAGCGCCAACATGACCCTGCTACCTGGCGATGTGATTCTGACCGGAACACCATCGGGTATCTTTCCAATCAAGTCCGGTGAACTCGTGGAGTGCGAGATCGAGGGCATTGGAACACTAATCAATCCGGTTGTTTAAGCCTGTCGTTTAGACTGATGTGATTATGTCTTCGATTACCGCGCCATTTAGCACCGCAACCGGACCAGACGTCAAGGTTCGCTTCTGCCCGTCACCAACCGGAACTCCGCATGTGGGTCTAATCCGCACCGCCTTGTTCAACTGGGCATACGCGCGTCACACCGGCGGCCAGTTCTTGTTCCGAATTGAAGACACCGATGCCGAACGCGACAGCGAAGAGTCGTTCGATCAAATTCTTGATGCACTTGGCTGGTTAGGTCTTAACTGGGACGAAGGCGTTAACGTTGGTGGCCCGGCAGAGCCATATCGCCAGAGCGAGCGCGGACACATTTACCAAGAGGTAATCGAAAAACTTAAGGCTTCTGGTCACATCTACGAGAGCTTTCTAACTGGCGAAGAAATTGATGAGCGCAACAAGGCTGCCGGTCGTGCGGTTCAGCTTGGTTACGACAACTCAGAGCGCGACTCAACAGAGGAACAGCGTGCGGCATACCGTGCCGAGGGTCGCAGCCCAGCTCTTCGTTTGCGAGTTCCCGAGGTAGACATCACCTTCACCGATCTTGTTCGTGGCGAAATCACATTCCCTGCCGGATCGTTCCCTGACTTTGTTGTTGTTCGGCCAAATGGTCAGCCGCTTTACACATTGGTAAATCCGGTTGACGACGCGTTGATGGGTGTAACCCACGTGCTTCGCGGTGAAGATCTTTTGTCATCAACCCCGCGTCAGATTGCGTTGTACAACGCAATGTACGAGGCCGGCATAACGCAGTTCATTCCGCAGTTTGGTCACTTGCCATACGTGATGGGCGAGGGCAATAAAAAACTTTCTAAACGTGACCCACAGGCAAACCTTTTCCACCACCGCGATCGCGGCTTCATTCCTGAAGGTCTGTTGAATTACCTTGCTTTGCTTGGTTGGGGGCTGAGTGCTGATCAGGACATCTTCACCATGGATGAATTGGCCGCAGCATTTGACGTGAAAAACGTGAATCCAAACCCGGCACGATTCGACCAGAAGAAGGCTGACGCAATCAACGCGGCACACATTCGTTTGCTTAGCGCCGAAGACTTCAAATCCAGATTGTTGCCTTACCTGCAGAGCGCCGGAGTGGTGGGTGTAACTCTCACCGCAAACGAGCAGGCAATTCTTGACGCCGCAGCTCCGCTAATTCAAGAGCGCCTTGTTGTGCTTAGCGAAGCGCCAGATCTGCTGAGCTTCTTGTTCAAGACCGCCGATCAAATTTCAATTGACACCGATGCACTTGATGGCATGCCGGAAAACGTAGCTGAGGTTTTGACTGCCGCAATCGCTGCGCTGCAGGGCATCGGTGAAAATGAATTCAAGACTGAGCCGGTGCAGGCAGCTTTGAATCACGCACTGATTGAAGTGCTTGGCCTAAAGCCTCGCTTTGCATTTGGTCCGCTGCGCACCGGAATTTCTGGCCGCCGTATTTCACCACCACTATTCGAATCGATGGAAATCCTTGGTAGGACTGAGACCATTGCTCGTCTAGAGGCGTTTGCTCGCACCGTCTAGCGCAGGTAAGATGGTAAATCGAGCCCTCGGGCTCGGCAGTACCTTGGGGTATGGTGTAATTGGCAACACGGAGGTTTCTGGTACCTTTGTTCTTGGTTCGAGTCCAGGTACCCCAGCAAGTTTTTTCTAAAACAGTCGATTCTTCGACTGTTTTTCTGCTTAAGGGCTAAATAGTTTCAGTGCTGTCGCCGGGCAATAGGTATTCAAAGGTTCCGCCGCCAGCTTCAACCACTTGCTTTACGCGCCCATTATTTAGGTCGTGCCCAATTTCGCTCAGGTGAACGTTGTGAGTCGCAAAACAGCGCTTTGGTTTTACGGCTGCCACAAAATCCATGACGTCGCTGATTTTTAGCCACGGGGCAGAGGTCGGGCAAGCCAATACTCCAACTTCACGATCTGGTTTGGTGTAACTGTCACCTGGGTAGTACAAGGTGTCATTCACCATTACGCCACAGTTTTGCAACAGCGGAATAGAACGGTGGATCTCGGCGTGCAGGTCGCCAAAGAATTCCAACGTGAAACCAGCATCGGTGTAGAAATCACCGTGATGCACTGCGGTGGTTTGGTAACCGGAAAGACGCTTGCAAACTTCATCTGTGCCGTAAATCTTTGCGTCTGGGTTACTCTGCAAAATGCGATCAAGCTGGGCCTCGTTGCAGTGATCGTCGTGCATGTGAGTTATCACGATGGCAACAACGTTCTCAAGTGAATCCATTTGGCGGGTGTAGGCACCCGGGTCAATCACGACTCGTTTACCTTGATTTTCTAGAACCAGGCACGCGTGCTCATACTTGGTGATCTGCATAGGTTCATTCTGCCTTAGGTTTGTGCCTTAAGATTTTGGGGTGGGGAACGAACAAATTTCAGCGACAATAGGGCCTAGAACCCTGGCCCGAGCGCATGCTCTGGGTCTGATGATTTTAGACCCCGCTCAGTTTGAACTTGCCGCGGATGCAGATGTAGTTCTTTTCAATAAAGCAGGCACATTAACTGCCCCGGTTCGCCGAGTGGTTAAGTCAAGGCTTGCCTACAATTCCCCACTCACGTTGCAAAGCGATTTACTTGCTCTAGCCGCCGGCATCGAGACGCAGATTGATCACCCAATTGCCACCTCAATCGTTGAAGAAGCCGCACGCCAAAACCTGCAGCTACCAAACGTGGTTGATGTTCGATCAATTCCTGGGCAAGGCGCAACTGGTGTGCTTGATGGTGAAGCAATTTTTGTGGGTGGGCCGTCTCTGCTTACTTCAAAAAATATCCCTATTTACGTTGACGACCTAGTCCGTTCAGATTCTGCGAATCATTTGGGGCACACCGTTATCTATGTTGTGCAAAACGCTCAGCTGCTTGGCATGATCGAGCTAAGTGAGACGGTGCTGCCAGAAGCCGCAGAACTTGTAAACGCATTTCACGCTCGAAAGATTCGGGTTGCCATGATTACCGGTGATGCCACCGGTGTTGCCCAGCACGTTGCCGAACAACTCAACATCGCCGAGGTTTTTGCCGAAATCGCACCTACCCGCAAGGCAGATGTGGTGCGCAAACTAAAGTCAGACGGCTCAAAGGTAGCCTTTGTTGGGCGACTAGAAACTGACGCACTTGCACTTGCTGAAGCACAAATTGGAATTGCAGTTGATTCAGACGGCAGCACAAAATCCACCGCGGCAGGCCTGCACCTCAGGGAGAGCGGCATGGCTGAGGTGTTGCAGGTCATTTTGCTTTCAAAGCGAGCCAAGGCTACGAACACTCAAAAGGTAATCACAATTTTTGCAGCCGCGATTTTTGCTCTTGGCTTGATAGTTGTTTTGGTTAGCCCTAGGTAGTGAACAGGCTATGAAAAGAATTGGCGTAATCGTTAATCCTGCTTCCGGCAACGGTGCCGGAAAAGCCGAGGGCGAAAAAGTAATCACTGAACTTCAGCGCGAGACAGAGGTGCTTGATCTAACTGGCAACTCGCTCGACGAAAGCCGCGCAAAGGCGCAGGCGGCAATCAACGACTTGCTAATCGATGGCCTGGTGGTGGTTGGTGGCGATGGCATGGCACACCTTGGAATCAATCTGTGCGCCGATGCCGACTTGCCGCTTGGGATTGTTGCCGCGGGAACCGGAAACGATGCAGCTCGCGCACTTGGTCTACCAATCGGAGATGCAATTGCCGGCGCGCGCGTAGTGCTAAATAATTTGCGCCAACCAAGACAGGTTGACCTGGTTCGCGCCGAGAGCACCACCGGCGCCTTTTGGTATTTCGGCAGCCTATCGGTGGATTTTGTGGCGTTGGTAAATCAACGAGCCAACTCCTGGAAGTGGCCAAAGGGTCCAAGCCGCTACAAGTGGGCAATGGTTGCCGAACTAGCCGCCTTCAAGCCAATCAAATATCACGCAGTCATTGACGGCGTTGAGAAAGAATTTGAGGCAATGCTTTGTTCAATCGGTAACTCGCCATTCTTTGGCGGCGGCATGAAGGTTGCGCCGAAAGCCAAAATCGATGACGGCCTGATGGATATTTTTATCGTCAATAAGATTTCTCGTTTTGAATTGCTGAAGGTTTTTCCAAAGGTTTACACCGGAGATCACATCACGCACCCGGCGGTGGAATTCATTACGGCTAAGAAAATTACCTTGAGCACCCAAACACAAATGCCAGCCTTTTCCGATGGCGAACCGGTTGGTTCCGCGCCGGTGACCGCACAAATTGCTCCAGGTGCCCTCAAGGTTTACGCAACTAGCGCCCGCCAGTCATCGGTGGCATAATAGACAGGTTGCTCTAACGGTCCCATCGTTTAGCGGCCTAGGACACCGCCCTCTCACGGCGGCAGCACGGGTTCAAATCCCGTTGGGATCACGAATCTCCCTCTCGATGACTTGTCTCGGGAGGGAGTTTTATTTAACCCCGATACGACTTCGCTATACCTGAGCCTTGCGCCCTCGCAGGCTAGTAATCGCTGCGAAGATCACTATCAAGAACACCGGAATTAGCGCGGCAAGATTCAGCCCCAAGAACATGAAGGCCGCAAGAATCGTGCCGGCCACAGCGCCACCAAAGGCGCCCGAGAGATTCATTAGTGCATCGCTCAAACCTTGCACATTGGTCTTTTCTTCAACCGGCAGTGTTGCTGTCAAAAGTGCGGCGCCACCAACGGTTGATGCCGACCAACCCAGACCAAGCAAGAACAGTCCAATCGTCACCGCTAGGCGACTGTCTTGACCAAAGCCGGCAACCGCTAGAGCGGCCACATAAATTGACTGACCAAGAATCACGGTTTGCACGCGACCGATTTTGTCTGACAGCCAACCAAAGATCGGCGAGAACGCATACATTCCGGCAATGTGCAGGCTGATGGTGAAACCAACCACCACCAGGTCAAAACCCATGCCCTTCATGTGTATCGGGGTCATTGACATCACAGACACCATCACCATGTGGCTCAGCGCGATTGAAGTGATTGCCAACGCTGCCAACGGATATTTACGTAGCGTTGCGATTGCGGTGGCGAATGAGGTCTTACCTTTGATCTTGGCGGCGTTCAAATCTTTCGCAACCAAAAGTGGATCTGGGCGAAGGCCAAACCAGAAAACCGACGTTGCTGCGATTTGCGAAAGAATCGTGAAAAGAAACGGACCAGTCATAGGCGGCAGGTGAAGGGCGTGGCCAACGATTTCACCGGGGCCAAACATGTTTGGACCAATCACTGCACCAAAAGTTGTTGCCCAAACCACCACCGATAGGTCTCGACCGGTTGATCGCGTGGACGGCAAGTCTGTTGCCGCGAATCGCGCCTGCAATCCAACCGCGGAACCTGCGCCAAGTAGGAACAGTGCTAGCAAAAGCAGCGGAAACCATTCAACGATTGCCGAAGTGATAACCAGAACGGCGCCAGTGATCGCCAGCGCTGCTCCGGTGGCTAGTGCCACGCGACGACCGCGAGCAAAGGCTAGCCGGGCCAGCGGAATTGCCCAGCTGGCTGCACCCAGGGTGCTAAAAGTTGCGGCCGAACCAGCCCAGGCCGGTGAGCCAGAAAGGTGGGCCGCCAGCAGCGAACCTATTGACAGCGTGGAACCAAGCCCAAACCCCGATAGCACCTGGCCCGCCGTTAGTACCTTGATGGTGCGTTTTTGCAGGAAATCCAAGCCAGTAGGGGTCATCTGGCCAGCCTATACCGCTGCAATCTAGGCACACCCGCGGTAAACTTGGGGTTCGATCATTTTGAGGTGTTTATGACAGCTAAGCCGCTGACTCTGGCTGAAAAAGTATGGAATGACCATTTGGTCGCCAAGGGCGAAAATGGCTCACCAGACCTGCTTTACATTGATCTTCACCTTGTTCACGAGGTCACCAGCCCACAAGCTTTCGATGGTTTGCGTCTTGCCGGTCGCCAGGTGCGCCGCCCAGACCTAACCATTGCCACAGAAGATCACAACACCCCAACCTGGGACATCGATAAGCCGATCGCCGATCCGACCAGTCGCACACAAATTGAGGCGCTGCGCAGCAACGCCAAGGAATTTGGCATTCGTATTCACTCGCTTGGTGATATTGATCAGGGAATCGTTCACGTGGTTGGCCCACAGCTTGGTCTAACCATGCCGGGCATCACCGTGGTTTGCGGTGACTCACACACTTCAACTCACGGCGCCTTTGGTGCACTTGCCATGGGTATCGGCACCAGCGAGGTTGAGCACGTTCTTGCCACTCAGACTCTGCCGCTAAAGCAGTTCAAGACCATGGCGATCAACGTTGAGGGAACCTTGCGTCCGGGCGTTACCGCAAAAGACATCATTCTTGCCGTGATCGCAAAGATCGGCACCGGCGGTGGCCAGGGTTACGTTCTCGAGTATCGGGGTTCTGCAATTCGTGCGCTTTCAATGGAAGCTCGAATGACAATTTGCAACATGTCGATTGAGGCGGGTGCGCGTGCCGGAATGGTTGCGCCGGACCAAATTACTTTTGACTACCTAAAGGGTCGTCCGCACGCACCACAGGGCACCGATTGGGATGCGGCGGTTGAATACTGGAAGACTTTGCCAACCGATGATGGTGCAAAGTTTGACGAAGAAGTTTTCTTGGATGCAAACACTCTTGATCCGTTTGTGACTTGGGGAACTAACCCAGGTCAGGGTGTGAGCTTGCTTGACGTTGTGCCAAATCCGGCAGACATTGCAGATCCAAACGAGAAAGCCGCTGCCGAGCGCGCACTTGAATACATGGATCTAACTCCGGGCACCAAAATGAAAGACATCAAGGTTGACACCGTGTTCCTTGGCTCTTGCACCAACTCACGCATCGAAGATCTTCGTGCCGCTGCCGAAATTATTCAGGGCAAGCAAAAAGCAGATGGTGTTCGTTTCATGGTTGTCCCTGGCTCTGCTCGCGTGCGTTTGCAGGCTGAGGCAGAGGGCCTAGACAAGATCTTTAAAGACTTTGGTGCCGAGTGGCGCTTTGCCGGTTGCTCAATGTGTTTGGGAATGAACCCAGACCAGCTAGCACCGGGTGAGCGTGCAGCATCAACCTCTAACCGCAACTTTGAGGGCCGCCAGGGTAAGGGTGCACGCACTCACTTGGTATCGCCACTGGTTGCCGCGGCCACCGCAATTCGCGGAACACTTTCTTCACCAGCAGACCTTGAAGGAGCAAACTAATGGAAAAGTTTGAAGTCTTCACCGGAGTTGCCGTTCCACTTCGTCGTTCGAATGTAGACACCGATCAGATCATTCCTGCCGTCTACTTGAAGCGCATCACCAAAACCGGCTTCGAGGACGCGCTGTTCTCTGCCTGGCGCAACGATCCTGAATTTGTTTTGAACCAAGAGCCATACAAAAACGGTCAGGTGCTAGTTGCCGGCCCGGACTTTGGTACCGGTTCATCACGCGAGCACGCTGTGTGGGCACTTCGCGACTACGGCTTCAAGGCGGTTTTCGCCAGCAAGTTCGCCGACATCTTCCGCGGTAACTCTGGCAAGCAGGGACTAGTCACCGGTGTGATCAGCGAAGCCGACACAGAAAAACTTTGGCAGGCAATTGAAGCCAACCCTGGCTCATCAATCACCGTGAACCTGGTTGATCAGACTGCCAGTATCGGTGATTTGATCGTGCACTTTGACATTGACGAATACACCAAGTGGCGTTTGCTTGAGGGTCTTGACGACATTGGTCTGACTTTGCGCGACGAACAGGCAATCACAGATTTCGAAGCCAAGCGCGAAGCGTGGCGTCCAAAGACCCTACCGGCTAGGAACTAATCATGAGTCAAATCACAGTCACCGGTGGCAAGCCACTAAAGGGTCGCGTTGATCTAAAGGGTGCCAAGAACTTAGTTACCAAGGCCATGGTTGCCGCGCTGCTGGGCGATGGCCCAAGCGTTCTAAAAGACGTGCCTCTAATCAGTGACGTTGAAATCGTTTCACGTTTGCTTCAGCTGCACGGCGTAAAGATTGAACACACCGATGACGGCGTGATGTCTCTAGACCCAAGCAACGTGGCATCTGCTCGCATGATCGACATCGATGCCCACGCGGGTTCGTCACGTATTCCAATTCTTTTCTGTGGTCCATTGCTACACCGATTGGGTGAAGCGTTTATTCCAGGTCTTGGTGGTTGCCACATTGGTGACCGACCAATCGACTACCACTTTGAAGTACTGCGCAACTTTGGTGCAGTTATTGAAGAACTTGAAAACGGAACTCGTCTTTCTGCACCAAAGGGATTGAAGGGCGCAAAGATTTCGTTGCCATATCCATCGGTTGGTGCAACAGAGCAGGTGTTGCTAACTGCAACCCGTGCCGAGGGCCTAACTGAACTTTCTGGTGCAGCGATTGAGCCAGAAATCATGGACCTGATTGCAATCCTGCAAAAGATGGGCGCCATCATCTCTGTAGACACCGATCGCGTGATTCGCATCGAGGGCGTTAAAGAACTTTCCGGTTACAACCACCGTGCACTTTTTGACCGCAACGAGGCAGCTTCTTGGGCCTGTGCGGCGCTGGCAACCAACGGTGACATTTTTGTTGGCGGTGCACGTCAGCAAGAAATGACAACTTTCCTAAACGTGTTCCGCAAAGTTGGTGGCGCGTTTGAAATTCAAGATGACGGTATTCGTTTCTTCCACCCGGGCGGCGACCTAAAGCCGGTTGTGCTTGAGACCGATGTTCACCCTGGATTCATGACCGACTGGCAGCAGCCCCTTGTAGTTGCGCTAACTCAGGCAAAGGGCCTTTCGATCATTCACGAGACCGTTTACGAAAACCGATTTGGTTTCACCGACGCACTCGTGCAAATGGGTGCGCAGATTCAGATCTATCGTGAGTGTCTTGGTGGCACCGCCTGCCGCTTTGGTCAGCGTAACTTCAACCACTCGGCAGTAATCTCTGGCCCAACCCCGTTGCACGCGGCAGACATTCGAGTACCTGACTTGCGCGGTGGTTTCAGCCACATGGTTGCAGCCCTTGCTGCCAAGGGAACCTCAAACGTGACCAACGTTCAGTTGATCTCTCGTGGCTACGAGCACTTCTTGCAAAAACTCACCGACCTCGGCGCTGACTTTACCTACAGCGAGTAATTCCATGGCCAAGCCAAAAAAGGAACTACCAATGCCGAAGATCAATTCTTCGGAACGCCACTTTGTGCTTGCCCTAGTTGCAACAATCTTGATCCCGATTGTGCGGTTGCTTTTTGTAGTCAAGCCAAAAGGTATCGAGAAGCTGCCAAAACATGGTTCATATATTTTGGTGGCGAATCACGTGACCAACGTTGATGCCCTAGCAGTGGCCTATTTGGTGTACGTGCAACTTAAGCGAGCACCACACTTCTTGGCCAAAGAGAGCTTGTTCCGCGTACCGGTTATCGGTTCAATTCTTCGTGCCGCGGGTCAGATTCCGGTTTACCGTTCTGGCCACCGAAATGACACCCCGCTAAAGGCAGCGCACGCTTATCTAGAGGCTGGTCACACCATCGCGATTTTCCCTGAGGGCACTTTGACCCGCAGCCCAGAGCTTTGGCCAATGCGCGGCAAGTCGGGTGCAATTCGTTTGGCGCTGGAAACCGGTGTTCCGGTTTATCCAGTTGGGCAATGGGGTAGCGAACAGATCTTGCCGCAGTACGGAAGTAAGTTCCGCCCGGGTTTCTGGAAGCCGGTGAACATGATCATTGGCGATGAAATTGATTTGAGCAACTATCGAAAGCGTCAACTCAATCCGGATGAGTTAAACCAGGCAACCAAAGTTGTAATGCAGACTATTACAGAGCTCGTCGAGGAACTTCGCGGCGAGAAGGCTCCGTTGGAATTGTGGGACCCAGCCAAGGCAGGTCAAACAACCAGCGGCAACTTCAAGAAGGCGAGTAAGTAAACATGGCAA